>NZ_PEIG01000002.1:0-300000 GCF_002749975.1 Gloeocapsopsis sp. IPPAS B-1203
TAAGTAAAGATTATGAACGACTACCACAAACCTCGGAGACTTTTATTTATATTGCCATGATCCGTATTATGGTTCGACGACTTGCATGATTTTTAACGCGCTTTGACTTTTCAAACATCCTCTTAGATTCACAGTTAGACAAGAGGAATTATTGATGATTGCGATGAGCAGCCCAGCAGATTGAAAGGCAAACAATAGACGCAAGTTTCCTCGGTACGGTAGGAGTAGTGCTTGAGTCGACCACATCGCGTACTTGGTCAAGCAGCTTTTGCGGACGAAGTTCCAACAGGAGGAAGCTCAGTACCTTTGGATAAAATATATCTAAATGATACAGGTATTCTACTAAAGGTGCTGGGACAGATATACGGAACTTCACTGTAGATCCACTCCAATTAAGGGAGATACACAGCAGCTTTGCTGTAGCTCCATTCAAATTTGGTGGAGCTACAGCAAAGTATTCGTTTATTCAACTCGAACTGGGAGATCTACAGTAAAACTCTGCACAATAAATTGTTAGGCTGCTTAAGTGGTGGGTGGGGACAGTGCATCAAGGTTGTCTACCAGTATTTAGCGTCAAGTTACCGCAATGTCATCGGTGAGGCAATATTTTGAGACTGCTTGTGAGGCATCATTGATTTTAACAGTTAAAGATTTATATCAAAGAGAGGTCTAAAATGACTGACGAAATAAAAGTTTGCTCCGTACCAGTAATACTACCAGTAAAACTAGAAGATTCAGGGCAACCAGACGAGCCACTCTCCCTTGTAGCTTCAGTTGGTTGTAGATGGGAGAATGGTAAAACTCTACAGGTTCGCTTCTTAGATGGAGATCCTGTAGTTCAATCTAAGGTCGAACAAATTGCTCATCAATGGAGTCAATTTGCTAATATTAAGTTTGAGTTTGGGAACGATCCCAATGCAGAAATCCGAATTTCATTTCAACGAGAGGGATCTTGGTCACACCTTGGTACGAATGCTTTAAGAGTGACCAACCTTAATGAGCCAACCATGAACTTCGGATGGCTACGTTCTGACACTCCGGACGATGAGTATTCCAGAGTAGTACTTCATGAGTTTGGCCACGCCCTTGGATTTATACATGAGCATCTGCATCCTAACAATGGAATTAGCTGGAAGAGACAAGCTGTTCTTGATTACTATCAGCAAACTCACGGATGGGATGAGCAGAAAACAGAAAGAAATGTGCTCCAAGCAGCGAGTCGGGATACTACGCAATACTCAAGCTTCGACCAAAACTCAATCATGATTTATGCAATCCCTGCGGCACTAACGACTAATAACTACTCAGTTGATTGGAATAAACAGCTTTCAGCAACAGACAAGCAATTCGCTCGGGTATTTTATCAATCTACACCATTTAATGAAAGATCATTTGACGAACGTTTTCGTGACGCTAATGACTGGGCAGTAAATCAAGGGTATGTGAGTGGTTTTCCAAACTTTCATCAGCTTGACCCTGGTGGAGGTGTTGTTTTCGGTGTCATTGCATTAAAACCTGGAACAGCAGATTCATTAAGTGTGCCAGTAGCTGACCTAGGAAACCCTGGAACAAATGAAGAACGGTTTCGTAAGGTCAATGACTGGGCAGTAAATCAAGGGTATGTGAGTGGTTTTCCAAACTTTCATCAGCTTGACCCTGGTGGAGGTGTTGTTTTCGGTGTCATTGCATTAAAACCTGGAGCAGCAGATTCATTAAGTGTGCTTGGCAGAGAGTTATAGGTTGAGTAAGTCAAGATTGTCACGGTCTAACAAAACGTTGGAGCGGATAGATGGGAGATCTTGGTAAGGTTACAAAGGTTGTCTGCCACCGCTTAACTCAGACGTTCTACCGCTTCGTTTAGTTGTGTTGGCGGTAATCTAGAGATTGTCGGTTTGAGGCTCAAGGTTAAAATGGCGAAGGTCTTTTTCTCTAAAACAGATTTTCTTTCGCTTGAACACAATCCAGACCGTCACAATTTATAAAGCAACCCAAAAAGGGAAAGGACAGCACCTCGTGGAGCAGGGATTTCAACCTGCTGATTTTCCCTATCATCCTCCAATTGTGGACGGAAAATGTTACTTTGCAGCACCCAACAGCAGGGGTCTAGCAGAGGAATATCATCGGTATTACAAGGACGGAATTCTGGAAGTTACAATTGATGCAGTCATCTATGAGCGGTATTTCAAGCCACTTGAAAGACCATATCAAGGTGGTGAGCAAGTCGAATTACCTATTCCTCACGATTTGTTTCCGATTTTGAATCAGTATCCTAGAGTTCTAAGACCGAGGTAATGCAATGAGCGATCAGTTCTGGAATCAGATCAAGTCGAAGTATCGATTGGGAGAACTGATTCATGGTAGGGTTGAGCATCACGCACCGTTTGGGATCTTCGTAGACATTGGTGATGATACAGTGCGTGGCATCGTGCAGATTACTGATTTTGTAGATAGTGGAGACATGACTCCGGAGATGTATCCAGATGTTGGTTCATCGATTGGGGCTGTGGTTGTCGGGTATACTGAAGACGAGCGCAATCAAGTTTGGCTGAGTGTGAAGCCGAGTGTGCTGCAAAAAGCCTTGGTTCATCTCAAAGTTCCAGCAACAAGCGAACAATCGTGATCAGCAGCAGAACAACGTAATGCACCTGACTGCCGAGAGTCTGTCTGTTGGGCGTTTGAGGTTATCTGCAGCGGGTGAAGCAGAACATTGTGCCGATCGAGTTAATGGCAAAGGCGGTTCTTGAAGCTTGTCTACCAGCAGCGAGAGACAAAACCTTGATCAGAGTTATCAAACTTGAATGCACAGCAATATGCTTATAAGCCGACAAATAAGCGTTTGAACTAAAATCAAGGCATTAACCTTCATTGGAGCATGGTTATATGTCTTTGCAAGAGCTTAAAGAAAAAGCTTACCAGCTTTCTGTGAGCGATCACCTTGCTCTAATCAGTGCTGTGATTCAATCACTACGAAACGCGTTCCAGATTGAATGGCAGTATTTGGTGTCCTGTCCCCATCCTTGGCGTAAACAACTTTACATTAAAGGTCATAAATTACTTGCTTCAACCTTTTGGCGAAACATGGTAACGAATCAATTATCACCAGAGCAAGCAGTCGAAAAGTGGGATTTACCATTGGCTGCTATTTGTGACATTCTTCAATACTACGAGAGTCATCAAGAGCTATTGAAATTGGAAGCAGATGAAGAACGTTACCGATTGGAAGTAAAAGGAGTTTTATTTAAGCCAACGAATATTGCTTGATGAAGATTCTCAAGCTCTGATCCAGCTAAAAATATGAGTTATGGGGAGATTGTGAAAGCGATCAAAAATTTGGAGACAGCAGAATATGTACTTCGGAATCGGGTTGTTCTCAATCAATGGAGATATTAAAAAAATTATACTAATTATGTTTTAGCAAAGTAATAAATGAAGCTATAATTCACATCATAAACTTAATTAGTCTGGTAATTGCATTCGACTTAATGCTTTTCTCGCTGTGTTAAAGAGTAGCAAACCAATAACTATGAGAACTATGGGAATAAACCAAACTCCTATCCAACCTGTACCACGGACAAATGCATCGCGGCTGAGTTCAATATAGTAGCGAGCAGGTAAAATACTAGAAATTAGAGATAGTGGAAAAGGAATATTACTTAAAGGATAAATAAAACCAGACAATAATAGTGAAGAAAGAAAACCAATTGTTGCAACTCCTTGCACAGCAGCATTTTGATTACTAGCTCTTACTCCAATAAGTAGACCAAACAATATACTTGTCCATACATAAAGTAAAGTTCCGAGAATAAAAACACTTGGTTCGACAGCAAAACTTAATTGAAATAATAATGAACCAAGGCTGATAATGACAATTGCTTGAGCAATACCAACAATAAAATAAGCAAGTCCCTTTCCTAATAATAATTCAGCAGCACTGAGACTCGAAGCGTAAACTTGCAAAATTGTCCCGCGTTCTTTTTCACGTACCATTGCGATCGCCGCCAACAATGAGGGATAAATCCACAAAATTACACCATAAACCCCAGGGACAATATATAATGATTCTTTGCGCCCTGGATTAAACCACAACCGAATTCTGGCAACGATATTGGGTTGTCTTTGTTGTATGCCAGAAGTTTGTAAAAAAGCATTAGTGGTAGCTCTAAAAGAGTTCTGAATAATTCTGGCATTATTTGCATCAGTGCCATCGATTAATACTTGTACAGTAGTAGGCTGATTCGAGTTAATTTGTGAGTCAAAATCAGGAGGAATGACTGCACCTGCTTTGGCAGTTCCTCTTTCTAATGCAACCATGACATTATCATCCCAGCGCGTAAGCTGAAACTGATTTGTTGCCATCAGTTGTTCAATGTAGCTGCGACTGAGAGGACTATTATTTAAGTCTTGAATGACAATTGGAATATTTGTTGCTTCTAAACGAATCGCAAAACCAAAGATAAACAAAGTTGCTAATGGTAACAAAATTGCTAGTGCAACCGTGAGGCGATCGCGTCGAAATTGTGCCAGCTCTTTAATACACTGTGCTAGAATTCGTTTCATAAATTTAATGTATTTTTACTATTAATATGTGTTCAAACTTATATTTTTTTCATGTTCTCTTTATCTATTTAAGTAATAGAAAATTGTTAAAAAATGGGCAATTCAAAAGTCTTTGCGGATTTTCATAATACTGATGCTCAAGGGCGGCTACGCTTGAATTGTGCTGGAACAATCGCAGACTTGGCTAAACAGAAAATTCAGTTACAAAATGACCGATGTTTAACACTATATAGCGAAGATTTGGAAGTTGATGGAGTTGTGCAATATTCGAGAAAGAGAAGATACCATGATTCAAGAAAGTAACGTTGCAGTTTGATGGTACTGACTCGAATCAGCTAATTTTGCTGTTCTACTCTTTGCACAATACCAATAAAAGCATCTTCTAAAGAAAAGGGAATCGGGCGAAGCAAGTGAATCTGCAATTTTGCCTCCTTTAAAGTTGAACGAAGTTGAGAAATTTCTTCTGGATGATCGAGAACAACATGAAGTTTCTCGCCAAAAATGGATACGCGCCAAGGTTCGAGTTGAGTTTTGAGTAAATTCGATGCAACTTGTGTATTATCGGTAATGACTTCTAAAAGTTGTCCTGGTTGTTCGGCTTTGATTTGACTAGGTGAACCTTGCATAGCAACTTCACCAGCGACGAGAAAACCCATGCGGTTACAGTGTTCGGCTTCTTCTAGATAGTGTGTCGTTACCAATATTGCAGTTCCGTTGCGGGCAAAATCTTCAATTAACCGCCAAAATTGTCGCCTTGCAAGCGGATCGACGCCAGATGTGGGTTCATCAAGAAATAAAATTTTCGGTTCGTGCATTACTGAAGCCCCGAATGCAACTCGCTGCTTCCAACCACCAGGTAATTGCCCAGTTATCATGTCTTCTTGACCTACCAAGCCACAAGTTTCTAACACCCAGTCGATGCGATCGCGTCGCACTCGCCGCGAAACTCCATACACTCCACAATAAAATTCCAAATTTTGCACAACGCTTAAGTCATCATACAGCGTAAACTTTTGGCTCATGTAACCAATGCGCCGCCGCAGTTCATTACTTCGTAAATTTTGCGTTTGTCCTGCTAGCGAAATCTTACCGCTACTTGGTTCTAGCAATCCACATAACATCTTAATTGTCGTTGTTTTCCCCGCACCATTCGCCCCCAGTAATCCATAAATTTCCCCGTAGCGAATTTCTAAATTGACTCCCTTAACCGCTTGAAAATTACCAAAAACTTTGCGTAGATTACTCGCACCAATTGCAATAGAGGAGGGGTGAGGGAAATTGTTTTGATCTACTCTTGGCTGTTCCTTTGATCGTGGAAAGGAAATGAACGGCGGATCGGAACCCGCAGCGCGTAAGCGAGTGACAAAGACGTTTTCTAAGGTAGCTTCGCCAGTCTCAATTGTGTCTAAGGGTATGCTGTTTTGATTCAATAGCCTGCGAACTTGTGCTTCACCTTTTTGGGCGTTTGTTACTAAAACATCGAGGCGATCGCCAAAACTTTGCACGTCTGCGATCGCATTATAAGTTTGTTCAGGATGAATAACATCAATGCGTGGATCTGATTCTGCATCAACGGATAGTAAAATTTTTTCTGCTGCTTCGAGGGCTTGTAAATTCCTTGTACGCACTTCTAAACGTTCTAAGCCTAAATCATCTCGTAGTTGTTTGAGCGTTCCAATTTGCTGAATTTGCCCTTCAGACATCAAAGCAATGCGATTGCAACGTTCTGCTTCATCAAGATAGGGTGTTGCTACAATAATTGTCACACCTTCATTTGCTAAAGTTGCAAGGATATCCCAAAATTCTCGTCGCGATACAGGATCGACACCTGTTGTCGGTTCATCTAAAAGTAAAATCTGCGGTTGAGACACTAACGCACAGCACAGCGCCAATTTTTGCTTCATTCCTCCCGAAAGTTGTCCTGCTAGGCGATCGCCAAAGCGTTCTAATCCCATCAATTTGAGATACTTATTCCGCCGTTGTTGCAATAAATCTGAAGGAATTTTACGTAAGCCTGCACTATAGCTGAGATTTTCATCAATACTCAAATCGAGATAAAGCGAAAATTGCTGCGTTAAGTAACCAATATCTAACCTTGCATCGCGAGGAGGTAGCCCCAATACTTCTACAGCACCTTCACTGGCTTCCATGACTCCAGCGAGAATATGAAACGTTGTCGTTTTCCCCGCGCCATCAGGTCCAATTAAACCAAAAATTTCTCCTTGGCATACTGTAAAATCAATACCGCGAACTGCTACCAATTTGCCATAGCGTTTCTTTAGTCCTTCAACTTGAATAACTAATTCTGTCGTCGGATCTTTTGTAATTGCACTCGCTGTCATTAGATCAATGAAATCTTGCCATTTATACTAATCTTTCTCTCACCCCTCAACGCCACTTGCTACAACAGGGGTTTCCCCCGCAACGCAGTGGCTCCCCCTCACCCCTCAGTCATAATTTCTCCATCTGCTGGCATTCCTGGTTTAGCAAATCCTTGCGGATTGTCAATACTAAGTTTGACACCAAAAACTTGTCGCACTCGATCTTCGCGGAAGTAAATATTTTCTGGAGTAAACGACGCTTGTGTATCAATTGCTGTCACTCTTGCAGATAAAGGGCGATCGGGTGCAGAATCGAGAAAGACATTAGCACGTTGTCCAACGCGCACATTACCAATTTGCCCTCCTGGGATGAAGCCGCGTAAATAAACAGTATTGGGATCGATAACTGTCAGTAACGTTCTACCTGTTGCTACAACTTCCCCAGGTTCCACACTGCGAGTTAATACAACTCCATCTATGGGACTCACAACGTTGAGATAGGCAATTTGTGCTTGAATTTGTTGGCGGGAAGCTTGGGCGTTTTTGACTTCGGCTTGGGCTGCTGCAAGTTGCGATCTCGCGACATCGAGTTGTCTGCGCAAAGCATTCAGTTGTGTATTGCGAATATTCGGGTTGAGACTTGCACTTTGGGCTTGAACTAATCCACCCTGTGCTGCATTAACTTGTCTTTGCGCGGCGTTGATTGCTGCTTCTCGACTTTGAAGTGTTGCTTGGGCTGTTTGAAATGTTGTTTGTGCTTGATCGAATCGTTGTTGAGTGATTGCGCCTGCTTGTAGTAATTGTTGAAAGCGATCGCGTTCTTTGCGGGCGAGTTCTAGTTGCGATCGCGCTTCGACTAATTGAGCTTCTGTCTGACTTAACTGTGCTTGTGCTGTGGCTACATTTGCTTCGGCTTGGGCAATTCGTCCTCTAGCGTCTCCCTGCGATTGTTGTAGGTTAAACTGTGCTTCTTCAATTTGACTTTGGGCAACGGCAATTTGCAATCGTGCTTGTTGTTCTTGTTGCTGCGCTGCACTCAAACGAGCATTTGCTCCTTGTAATTGTGCTTGAATTTCTGCATCATCTAATTGCACAATCACCTCACCTCTGCGTACCTCATCACCTTCACGTAAAGCTACTGCATCCACACGTCCTCCTACCTTAGCGCCAACATTTGCAGGATAACCTTCAATCCGACCACTTAACTGTAATGCAGTAGACTGAGGACGTGACAAATACCACATTGCGATTCCTACTGCACCTATAATCAACAAGCCCAACGGAATTAATAAGCGCAGATTTGTACGTTTTGCAGGTAGTGCCCGAGTTTCTTGAGGTGAGACTAATTGCGTCATAACAAATAACCCTCAAGCATGACGGTCAAAATCGCAACTCAGTTGAGTAGACTAGACCGTGTGGTATGATCTATTGTAATCATACTAGACTGTCCAGTATGAAACAAGACTTTTTACAAAAGTTCAAGGTCAAACTATGGCTAATTCCCCACTACAAAACACTTCTAATCCAGCACTGAACTACTTGAACGAAGTTGGTGTGGAGTTAGTCAAACATCTTGAATCAGAACCTGTAGGAAGTTCTCATAGTAAGCGCGAACAGATTTTGCAAGGTGCAATGCAGGTTTTTCTCAAACAAGGGTATGCCAAAACCAGTATGGATCGCGTTGCAACTACAGCAGGTGTTTCTAAGCAGACAATTTATAGCCACTTTCAAGATAAAGAAAGGTTGTTTGTTGCATTAATTGAGCGCGTGACAATTCGTAGTTTCTTGTGTGAATTTCAAAATCCATTTCAAGGCGAACCTGAAATCGTATTGCGGAGAATTGCTGAAAAGTTTTTAGCAAAAATGGATGACCAAGAATATATTGCCTTTTTTCGGTTAGTGATTGCAGAATCTGCACACTTTCCAGAATTAGCACAACTTTATACCCGCACAGTCGTACAATTTGGATTCCGAAATCTCAGCAACTACTTTGCAACGCATCCAGAACTTAATATTACTGATACTGAAGCAACAGCCCGCATTTTTCTTGGTTCTTTAGTAGCATTTGTTTTAGCGCAGGAAGTTTTGCACGGTAAGTATACAATGCCAATGGCAAAAGAACGCTTGATTAGTAGTTTAATTAACTGTATTTTAGGTGAGAAAATATAAAAAAATAAAACGCTATCACAGTATTCTATTACCTATTAAACCTGGGAATAGTTCTATTGGTGATATCGCGTTGGGCTTCTTGTTGCTGCTGCCATTCTTGTGCTGCAGTCTGGTGAAGGGATGAATCTCGTACCTCTCTAGAAGTGGTAAGAACTCGTTGGATATCTTGATTAGCCTCTTGTCTTTGCTGTTCGCATGTAGCTTCAAAATTGCGTTGGAGTCTCAGTAGTTCTAATTGGTAGCGCAATTTTTGCTCTGGTTCTACTTCTAAGGTGTGTGTTTGAGCGTAATTAGTGGTTGGAGCTAATAGTATCATTAGTAAAGCTATGATGATGCTTTTCATATCAATTTTCCTCAAGCTAATCAACAAAAACAAAACAAGTACCAATGCAACCAGTATTTTTTGAACTATATGAGTTTTCCAAATTGTTTTGCTCAAGCCTTAGCTACTAGCTATCAGACATTTTTTGATGACCGATCGCTTTCAATTATGATAATAAACACATAATTTGAGGAACTTGTGAAGAAATGGTAGTAGTTTGAGAAAATTCTGAAGTACAGAATATTTTTTGAGTAATGTTTTAATCTTGTTACTTGATGATTTGAACGTAACGAAGGATTATAACTATTTATTAATTTTATTCATTGTTTAATTGAAAAAGATAGATGAATCACCGATTAAATTATCCTTAACAACAAAATTAATTTTAATGACTCATACTTCAGAAGACTTAATGCGTTGCTACAAACCAATCGATCAATTTTCGGGCAATGCTTAATGGTGGTGGAAGCTTTGGAAGATTGTGTTTATGAAACCAGCCAGCAGCAACTAACTCTTGTGGTTCAATTGTAATATCCCCACTAGCATAGGTTGCCGTAAATCCAATCATCAGTGAATTAGGAAAAGGCCACGGTTGCGATCCAAAATAGCGAATATCTGTAATTTCAATACCAACTTCTTCGCCGACTTCCCTTACTACTGTTTCTTCTAGAGATTCTCCTGGTTCCACAAAACCAGCGAGTACGCTATACATTCCTGGTGGAAATCGATGGGCGCGGGCTAGTAATAATTCTTCTCCACGCGAGACAAGTACAATAATTGCGGGTGAAAGACGCGGATAGTTAACTAATCTACAGTTAGGACAACGCTTAGCACGTTCGTGCGATAGTTGTGTCATAGGCGTTGCGCAGTGTCCGCAATACTGATGAGTGCGATCCCACTCAACAATTTGAATGGCACGACCACTGAGCATAAATACATCATCGTCTAATGTGGCATATAATTCGCGCAGTCCACATAAAGACATTCCATGAGGTAAAAGCGTATCTTTAGGTAGTTCTGCTGAATAACACGGTTGATTGTCTAATGTACCGAGAAATTGCGTGCGTACAGGTGTTAAGCCAATTTCTTCTAAACTAACGAGATAAGGAATATGGCTGATTGTTTCTTCCTGGCAAACTAGTAATTGATTGCCGACAAAAGCAAACCACCAAGCGGGTTCAGAATTTTGGACAGGTGGAGTAATGCCAGGAATGAAGATACGATGCATTGTCAGTAGAAGGCAATTGACCTTTATAATATCACTGCGCTTGAACCGTAAGAAAAGTATATTGATGGGTAATCAAATTGTGCGACGCAAACCCACACCAGAAGAAATTATTGCCGCAACGGGGAAGACGGTTCCAGATATTATTGCCCCAAATTTGCGTGTTTTGTTTTGTGGGATTAATCCTAGCGTTTATAGTGCTGCAGTGGGACATCACTTTGCACGCCCAGGAAATCGCTTTTGGCGATCGCTTCATGCAGCAGGTTTTACCGATCGCTTACTCTCTCCTTTTGAAGATCGCGATTTGTTGCAATTTGGCTATGGTTTAACAAACATTGTCGATCGCGCAACAGCAAGAGCCGATCAATTAGCACCAGAAGAACTCATTCAAGGTCAACAACAGTTAATTGCAAAGGTACAGCAATATCAACCACAATGTCTAGCTATTTTGGGTATCAGTGCTTATCGCACTGCGTTTCATTTTCCCAAAGCTGCTATTGGAAGACAAAATGATTTACATGGTGCGATAGTTTGGGTGTTACCTAACCCTAGCGGGTTAAATGCCCATTATCAACTTGCAGATCTTCAACGAGTATACCGAGAATTATTGATTGCCATTCACTAAACTTCTGCCACAAATATTAAAAAGCCCCTTTCTCTCCATTCTGGGTAAGGCTAACTCTTTTAGTCGTAATAATACGTAATTACTCAAACTTCATGTAGCTCATATATACTATTGACACTAGTGAATTTAAATTCATTGGTAAAATTGAATACTTATTTTATAAATCCATAGAAAAATGGTAACAAGCTGGAATTGTAGTTACAGCTAGCGGTGTTGTAGCCCAAATGACACCAAAACAACTATCAGTAGACTTGCCTATTGCAATTATCAGCAATCAACTTGTATCAAATCCGGTTGATTAGTGATAACAAAAATGGTGAGTAAAGTGACTAGTGACTAGTAACTAACCACTAATAACAGCGTAACGATACCGATATTCTGGTTATTTAACCGGAGATGATATTACCACTACTTCCTGTCATGTTCGTTAAACATCAACAAATAATCTGGGCTGCGACACTGACTCCTCTAATCATCTTGAGTTCTGCTACACTCCCCGTGATAGCTACAGTCAATCAAACGCAAGTATCGGCTACCCCAGTTGCGAACCAAAATGCTGATGCAATGCAACTTATGCAGCAGGGAGTTAATTTATATCAAGCTGAACAGTTCGCCGCAGCAGTAGAAGTCTTACAACAAGCTGTTCAAGTGTTTCGTACCGCAGGCGATGCACTACACCAAGCCCAAGCATTAAATTATCTTTCTTTGGTTTATCAAGAACTCGGACAGTGGAAGCTAGCAACACAAGCGATCGCCGCTAGTTTACAACTTCTGCAAACCCAACACAATGCAGAATATTTACCTGTACTCGCCCAAGCCTTAAATACTCAAGGACACCTCCAGCTTACTCAAGGACAAGCCGAAAAAGCTTTAACAACTTGGCAACAAGCAACAACAACTTATGAGAAAGTAGGCGATCGCACTGGGAGCATTGGTAGTAAAATTAACCAAGTACAAGCCCTCAAAGCATTAGGACTTTATCGCCGTGCTTTAACTAACCTCAATTCAGTTAAACAAAGTCTGCAACAAGAACCAGACTTGTTAATTAAAACAACAGGTTTGCGGAGTTTGGGTAATGTACTGCGAGTGATTGGCGACTTACCGCAATCTGAAACAGTTTTACGCGAAAGTTTAGCCGCCGCCCAAAAAGTGCAATCCCCACAAAACGAAAGTGCGGCTTTACTTAGCCTTGGTAATACCTCACGCGCCCAACAGAACTGGCAAAATGCACTTTTTTACTATCAACAAGCCGCTAGTGTGACAAATTCTCCACATCAAAAAATCCAAGCACAACTTAATCAACTAAGTCTATTATTAGAAACACAGCAATTGTCAGATGCCCAAGCATTATTACCAGAAATTCAGAGTTTATTAGCTAATGTACCTATTAGTAGAACCTCGGTTAATAGCCGGATTAATTTAGCTCAAAGTCTCATTTGTTTGAAACAACAAGAAGGACAAATATCAGTACAATCTTCCCCGATTGTGCAGCAGTGTGCGTATGGAGAGAGGGAAAAAGCACAAGAATTAGCTTCAGTACCTTCTTGGTCAGAAATTGGGCAAATTTTAGCAACTGCACTACAACAAGCTCGAACCTTACAAGACCAACGTGCTGAGGCTCAAGCATTAGGTTATCTAGGAGGATTATACCAGCAAACGCAACAATGGTCTGATGCCCAAAAACTCACCGAACAAGCCTTGTTAGTTGCGCAAACAATTAATGCTTCAGATATTGCTTACCGATGGCAATGGCAACTCGGTCGTTTACAAAATGCTACAGGTAGAACGCAAGAAGCGATCGCATCTTACACTGATGCTGTGAGTAGTCTCAAGTCTTTGCGTAACGACTTGGTGGGAATTAACCCTGAATTACAATTTTCGTTTCGCGATAGTGTTGAACCTGTGTATCGCGAGTTAGTCAGTTTACTATTACAAGCTCCATCTTCAGCTAGTCAAAAAAATTTAGTACAAGCAAGAGATACGATTGAAGCGCTACAAGTCGCTGAAATTGAAAACTTCTTTCGTACTGCGTGTCTAGATACTCAGCCAGTACAAATCGATCAGGTAGATCAATCCGCTGCGGTGATTTATCCAATTATTTTAGGCGATCGCTTAGAAGTCATCGTGTCACTTCCCAAACAACCACTACGCCACTATGCTACAGCCTTAAGTGCAAACCGCGTGGAAAGTGTTGTGGAAGGATTGCGTCAAACTTTATTCACGCAGACATCACGGCGATATCTACCTTTTGCAGCGGAAGTTTATAACTGGTTAATTCGCCCAGTAGCCGCAGACTTAGAAAAAAGTGGCGTGAAAACAATCGTCTTCGTTTTAGATGGGGCGATGCGCAATATTCCTATGGCAGCATTGTATGATGGCGAGCAGTATTTAGTCGAAAAATATAGCATTGCCCTCACACCAGGTTTACAACTCCTCGATCCGCAGCCACTAGCGCGAGAAAAACTCAAAGCCCTCACAGCAGGGCTTACCGAAGCCCGCGAAAGCTTTGCAGCGCTTCCTAATGTCAAACTAGAACTCGAACAAATTCAATCAGAAGTCCCAAGTCGCGTTCTCCTCAATCAGGAATTTACAACAAACACGCTGCAAAACGCAGTTCAATCTTCTCCAGTTCCGGTAGTTCATTTAGCAACTCATGGACAGTTTAGTTCTAAAGCTGAGGAGACATTTATTCTAAGTTGGGATAGTGCAATTGATGTCAATCAGTTAAACACTATTCTGCGTACCAGAGACACGAACAGGCGCAATGCGATTGAATTACTCGTTTTGAGTGCGTGTGAGACAGTCGCTGGAGATAAACGCGCTGCATTAGGACTTGCTGGCATGGCTGTACGGGCTGGTGCTCGTAGTACACTAGCAACACTGTGGTCTGTGAGTGATGTTGCTACAGCTTCATTGATGGGACAATTTTATAAAGAGTATGCTAACACGAGTGTGACAAAAGCCGATGCACTACGTCGCGCACAACAAACTTTACTAAAAGATCCTAAATACGAACATCCTTACTTTTGGGCACCGTATGTTTTAGTCGGTAATTGGTTGTAAGATAAAAAGCAATTAGCGGTTAGCGCTTAGCAATTAGCCAATGAATTTAGGTTTGACGTAACTAAAATTATTAGTTGTCTAAAACCTTAGAATCTCTCTTTCGTAGTTTTCTGGAGTCGGTTCGATTTCCCAGACAATTCCTTCACCAGGTTCGAGTGCAACTTCAACAAATAGCTGTTCGACTGCTGCTGTAGCTGTATCTTCATTATTCTCAAAATCTTGTAAGTCTTCTGTTAGCAGTCTTAATTTGAAGCCTCCAGGAATTAAAGCACCTGCAGTAGTATTGCGTAATTCAAAGCGCCATTGTTGTTCTGGATCTTGTTGGATGATACGTAATTCGTACTGTTGTCCTGCAATAGCAAGTTGACGAGATAATACAGCAGATGCAGGTGTCGGTTCTAAAGAACGCGATCGCGCTAAACTCGGTTGCAGTTCGACTTGTTGCCAACCAATTTGTTGCGCTACATCAGAAATTCCTGATCGCAACCACTGTAAAATTGACCATTGATCGGGTAATCCTTGACGACGTTCGTATAAGCGCTGTCGCCATCCACCATGTGCAAGTATGGCACCCCACAGTGTAAATGGAATCTCCAGTCGTGGTGTAGTAATGTCAGGATTGCCTAAACGCTGAATTAAGTTTTCTGCTTGTGCTTGCGGTATTGCGAGAGGTGCAATCGCGCTTCTTGTCTCTTCTCTAACACCTAGTTGCTGTGCTACCCACAGAACATTGATATCTGCAATCAGTTCATCTTCATCTAAAGTGTAAGTGCGATCGCTTGCATTGTAATGTCCCCTTGTCTTGAGTTGCTGGTGTGTTGTGTATCCCCATATTCGCATCCAGCGATCGTCAGGATTGACTTGCACTCCCAAATAATAATCTGCTGTCCATTCTGGGATATCAATCCATTCTTGCGGTACGCGTAATTCAGCCGTATCAATCGTTTCGCTAGGAATTAGAACTATTTTTGTTGTTTCCCAAATAATGGCGACACCGTTGACAAATTCCCAAATACTTGCTAAAGCCGCCCGATTAGGAAAAACTTTGGCTTGCGGGGCGTATTCTGTGCGCAACCACGATATAAAAGTATTGAGTGTAATGTGATTTAAAGTAGCGTTCCAACGACTACTAGGAGTGGACTCCTGATGTTGCCAAGCTTGAGACTGATCGTCAGGAGAGATTTCGAGCCATAATTGAGTAGGGTTAGCTGCTGCCAGTAGCGAATCGAAAGTCATAATCGGTTACTCCCTTGAGGAATTCAGGTCAGCTAATGTCACGGAGGACACCTCCGCGCCCACTGCCATATCAGTTTGGCTATAGTGACCTTGCAGCCACTCGTCTAGAACTGCGCTGATATTTTTTAGTACGTCGGAAGTTAGCGAAATATGCAAATCTTGACTCCAGTGTGCAAGTGCTTTTAGCAATTCTTCTCGACATTTTGTCAATCGTCGAGAAATTGTATATTGTTTGATATCTAACTGGGCAGCCATTTGTTGTTGCGTGAGTGCTCCACCATAGTAAAGTTGCAATATTTGTTGTGCTTGCATATCGAGTTTGGCGATCGCTGCAACTAATATCTCACTGATTTGCTTGTACTGCGTCTGTCTATTTTGTATTTCTTCTTGCGTAATGATATTTGTGAGTAAAGATTCGCCTTGCAATTCGGGTAAATTATCTAACCATTCACCTGCATCTTGTCCTGGTTTGGGAGTATTAATCGAAGCGACTGTAGGATAAAGATAAGAACGCGCAGCTTTTGCACACGCTAGCATCCATTGTTCTAGTGTCTCTACGTGATGGATTTTTGTCTTGAGGTTTTGAGCATTATATAGTTTAGCGATCGCTTCCCACGTTGCCGAATCAGGTTTTGCGAGTTGTCGCGTTGTACCTGCTTGTGTCGGAACATAGATCGTTTTGAAGCAATTCCACGCTATCAGGTAACTGGCAATTTTTTCTGGCGATAATCCTGCATTTTGCAAGGCTTCTTCTAGTCGTTTGTGACTCAGCTTGCGTAGTAAACTCCAATCGGTGCAAATATCGACTTCTTGACGCTGGCGGAGGGTTTCTTTAATTGAGCTAGTAAAGATTGCACTGGCGTAGTTTTTCAGGTTAAAGCCTTGCTGCGAGTTAAACCCTTGGAGTATTTTATCAACTTTAGCGATCGCAATCTGAAAACAATCAGCGACTGTGTGTTGGCTACTCGTGAAATTCGTCACAATATTTTGTGCCGCCCAGTAACCAGCTTCTTGCAAGTAAGCATATAAATGCCCAAATGCTAGGCTTTGAGGTTGTGCTAGCCATAGTTTATACCAATAAAGCGCCCAAAAGTTTTCCTTCGTTGTGGCTTGCGGCGATTGGGCTAAAGACTTTTGCATACTCCGGCGCAGTTTAGGTTCAGTCGCCCAGTTGCTAAAGCGATCGGCATTGAACTGAATAAAAGACGAGAAAATCTCAACAATATCTTGACGAGAACGCATGAAGTAGCTACTGACACCACAGCCAGGAAAGAGGTTTGCAGTCGAGATGATTATACTTATATCTTCTCACGAACCGCAGTTGCTGAATTAACCGAGTCAAAGACACATTTTCTCTAGCTTTTAAAATTAAAACTTCCAATTCTTGTGGTTTTGACGTTCGAGTGTGGCAAAAACCTGAACAGTCAGCAAAAAAGCTTGCTCCAAATCCTGAAAAAGTTTTTTCATCACACCTGCATAAATCAACAAACACCACCCTATGTAGTGAATGTAAGGCAACAAGCCAATGACAAAAATAAACTCTAATTCTTGGAGAAAATACAATGTCTTTCAATCAAATCAAGGGTAATAACAGAAACAACACCTTAAATGGCACAGAATATGATGATAAAATTTTAGGTCTTGATGGTCATGATACTTTGTATGGTAAAGGTGGTCATGACTACCTAGATGGTGGCAAAGGTAACGACTACCTCGATGGCGGTTCTGGCTCGGATACCTTGTATGGTGGTAAAGGTGACGACGTTTTATATGCTGGCTACGACTTCTACTACAACTATTTAGATGGTGGCGACGGTCATGATTATATAGTCGGTGGTTATGGTAGCGACGATATTTATGGTGGTAAAGGTAGAGATACTCTCTATGGTCTTGATGGCAACGACTATTTAGCAGGGGGTAAAGACAATGACTACCTTGATGGCGGATATGGCGATGATTATCTTTCTGGTGGAGAAGGTTATGACACTCTCTATGGCGGCTACGGTAATGATTATCTCTCTGGCAATCAAGGTAGTGATGATCTCTATGGCGGTCATGGTAGAGATACTCTTAATGGCTACGGCTATACAGAATACGAATATGATTATCTCACTGGTGGTACAGAAGCTGACACTTTTGTCTTAGGTGATTCCTGGAGTACTTATTATCAAGGTGGTGGTTATGCCACAATTACAGACTTCTCTTACTTGGAAGGAGATAAAATTCAACTTTCGGGTTCAGGTGCAGGTAACTACTCGCTCGAATACACTGACTGGACTGGTAACGGCGTTACAGATACTTTAGTGAAATATGGTGCAGATGTAATTGGTGTTGTACAAGATAATAGTAGCCCAGTTCTGTCCTTCGACTTTAC
The DNA here is from genome assembly GCF_002749975.1 of Gloeocapsopsis sp. IPPAS B-1203. Taxonomy (NCBI): domain Bacteria; kingdom Bacillati; phylum Cyanobacteriota; class Cyanophyceae; order Chroococcidiopsidales; family Chroococcidiopsidaceae; genus Gloeocapsopsis; species Gloeocapsopsis sp. IPPAS B-1203. Next base: position 17,893 of record NZ_PEIG01000002.1, read on the forward strand.
TTATGCCTAATTTACACTATCTAGAATTAGGCAATGAGTTGACACGATAATAATTTTGGGTGTGTAAGTCTTAATGTTTGCTATCTAGTTTATATGAGTGATTTAAAAAGATTAAATTAGATACAAACTCTCAATAATAGTACTTCTCAAAAATTGATAAATTTAGCCTTCCTAAATAATTAGGAAGGCTTTTAGCTTTGTTTTGATTAAAATTCATAGGTCTTTAGTCATTTCATATCAATTACTGATGTTCCTTTTATACAAACAAACAATTATTTTTTTTATATAACTTGAGATATTTTTGCAATTATATCTGTAAAAACCTGCATAAAAATATAAAGTCTAACCTATTCAATTATAGAAGCAATTCAAAGGCTAATAAAACTATTTTAAAGGGAAAAATTAGTTATGTTTCAGAATCAAGTGCATAAATTAATGATGGCTGTAGCGCTATCACTGCCTATCGTGACATTGAATCCTCAGAGTACCTTAGCTGCTCCTCGTTACCTTGAAGTATATAACAACAATGACTTGGATGTTGTAGAGCTATACGTATCACCAACGCCTTCTAGGAAGTGGGGTCGAGATGTCTTGGGTGCAAATATTTTACCAAGTGAAGGCTATGAGCGAGTTAGGCTAATAAATAGTAGCCAATGTGACTACCATGTTCGAGCTATCTACGAGGATCGTAGCTCTGATACAGGACAATTCAATCTGTGCGAAGATACATCTATAGAATTCTTTGGTTATGGCGGTGACGATTAAAGGTAATATCAGTTCATGACTGCTTATTCATATGTAATAACAATATTCACAGCAGTAGAAATGATAAATGCTCATTAAATATAGAGCCAGAGAAAGTTTGCTAACCAGACTTCCTGGCTCATTTGCATTATGGCAAAATTCACGCGATCGCAACACTCATACCATAGAACTACTAAAAACCAAAGAACTGCTTTTACGCGGAAAAAATAAAGTCACTTGTGCCTTGGTAGAAGATTAAGAACTAGGGAAGAAGGAAATTGCAAGCAACATTCGTTTGTGTGCTAAAGTCTTGCTTTTTCACATGATAAAAATGTAGGTAAAACATCGTACCATCAAACCATAAAAGCACAAAAAATAGTTCACAAAACTATTCAATTATGGGATGGGTATCCTGCCTGTCTATCTTTTCTAAGTACAAGATATAAATATAGAGTTTTTTGCTATCACCTACTCCCAAGTAAAAATATTTTTTCCATACACTGCATAAAACAACAAAGCCACCCCTATTAAGTGACTGAAGGCATTGAAACCAAATACTTCCTAATCCAAAGGACACTAATTCACTATGCAACTCAATAAGATTACTGCTTCACTTCTATCTATTTCTCTAGTTACTGCCGCATTTAGCGTTGCCCCTACACCTGCGAATGCTAGAGGAAATAAAATTGATCAACTCCTGATTCAACACGGGTTAAATCCTACAAAGTGTGGTCCTGGAGTAGTGGCAGTATGGGTAGACTTAAATCAACAAGCCTGTGCAGTACCTAATGCACAATATCCTGCTGGCACGTATAGACTAACGAATAATTTTCAACTTGCTGCCATCAGCCAACAAACTTCTATTCCACAACCGAACAACCAAGCTACTCCTACCAATAACGGTAATCCCACAATCAATGTTTTTAATGTTGGAACTCCTGGAAGTTACCCCGCTGCGCCCACATATCCAAATACTCCTGGCGGATACCCACCACCAACAATGACAACTCCCTCAATTGTCTTCACTAGTAATCCTCATCAGCCTGTCTCTCCTGTGATTAGTGCCCAGATCAATGCTTCTTTAGCTGCTAAAGGTTTAAGTTTAACTGCCTGCAGTGCCAATCCTGGCGTAGTCGTAATGATGGATCAGTATATGGCGTGTGCTTATCCGACATCAGTTTATCCACCAGGAAGATATAGCTTGGCATTTTAGGTTTTGGTGGTTTTGCGATCGCAGAAGCTGAATCAGTTGAAACCACAGCTACACAAACAAAACCTGATTTTCTATTAGTCTGCTTAGGCAGACTTCGCCTGTAAAGCCGCGACTTCAGTCGCCAGGCTTTGTACGAGTAGACGTTAAACACAAGGATGATTTACAGCAATGCGTCATGTCACTAGCAAAATTTCAGCCGTAATCTTTAGCTTCTTAGCAATATCTGCACCAGCATTAAGTCAAACCCAACCACAACCTACGCTTATCCCTGTTCAGTCTAGTGGTGGACAGTCGTTAAATCAACTCGTTTCCCAATGGGGTTTCAACTTAGTTCCCTGCATTACGGGAGTAGCATCAATTGCTTATGGCGCAGAAAAAGCCTGCGTAACGCCGACACCACAGTTACCCGCAGGTGAGTATATTTATGAATCAACAACAAATCAAGTCACTCCACAGAACCCTCAAACTGGCGCTACTCCCAAGTTTACTTTTACAAGTGTGCTGGACTACAGCAATTGCTTAGAGACAATTTTGCAACTATATCAAGGTAGCTTAATTCCTCAACAACAGAATGGTTGCATAGCACAAAGCAATCAACAACTATCAAAATCGCAAGCTTTAGAATTAATCTCAGGCGCAAACTTCTACGCAACCAATATGCTAGAGCGTAAACTTTATCCGCCTCGCGGTCAACGCCGCCGAGTTGCCCAGATATTTCAGTTTATCTATGACATTGATGCAAGTGACGCAGAAATGCAGAAGTTAGCAACACAAAGTTACAGCAATTTACAGATTGATATACCAAATTGAGGGTAAGGAGCAGGTAGTTATATTGTTAATTTGAGTAAATAAATATATGGAGTTGCTCAACATGATTTTTAAAGGAGGTGATGCATTTGTATAACTGCAACAGATGATATTGAACACATAATTTAGAGTACTACAAAGTAGGATATTTTCTAAAGTACTAACTATATTAGTATTTCGATGGCAAAGTGTATAGTTTAAAATTCAAAAATCTATACTAGTTAACAGTAAGACAAATAAGTTTAACTTGTTAGAAATTTGGCTTAGGTTGGAGAAAACAAAATTCCATCTAATTATCTACTGTTACATTTCCTTAACAACCAAAAGTCATAAGTACTAATTTTTTATAACTTTTTATAACTGCTAATCTTTTCAAGGTATTGTTTAATTATCTTTTGAGACAAATTGACTTACGCAAGCTACTTTCCTGAAAATTACTTGACGACTATGTGAGAAACAATGCGAATTGAAGTATATATTTAACAGCAGAAAAAACTTAGTAATTTTTCATAAACAGGTGTTAATGTAGATTTACTTATCTATTTTGTTTTTTATAACACTGTATGTCAAAAACAATTAAATTAATTATGCTAATACACAACAACTAGTGCTCATGTTATTTATCTATTTGCAGCCTGTATAAATATTATTTAGAATACCTGCTCTAATCTAAATAAATTTACTAAAAAGAAATTATTTCAGGAATCCTATATGTTAGGAGAAAATTTATGGCTTATTTAAGAATAAATCCAATGAGTCCAGGTCATCGCTCAGCAAGTGAGGACGTTGATACACTAAATGACTACAATATTACGTTTGAAGATCAACAAGATATATCTAAATATATTGCTTCGGGGGGTATACCAATAACAATTTATGATACTCAAAGCTATGATGATAATAATAATTTTTACCCCGATAGTACTGATACAGTAATACTTGAAATTGACGAAAGTGCTAGCTTTGGATTTGCATTTGAAACTTATACTTTTAAAGAGAAAAATTTTACTAAAGATGGCTTACCTATTGCTGGACAACAACCTGCGAAAATTGAGCTTGATCCTAACAGTACTATTAAAACTGCCATTATTATTATTGAGGATCGTAACGGACCCACGCCTATTGCTGGAAATGATAGGAATAACTCTTTGTACGGTAATGATAGAAACAACTTGATTTATGCCAAAAACGGTAACGATCTTGTATCCGCAAGAAAGGGCAATGATACTCTTTTTGGTGGTGCTGGTGCTGATACTCTCTACGGTGGTTTGGGGAGTGATGAACTCTATGGTGGTTCTGGTAATGATAAGCTATTTGGCGATGACGGCAATGACTTACTATTTGGTTTAGACGGCAACGATTCACTGAATGGTAGCCAAGGCAATGACATGTTGGTAGGCGGCAGAGGAAACGACACTCTAATAGGTGGCGGAGGTTCCGATCTTCTTGTAGGAGGAAATGGATTTGATACTCTTACTGGTGGTTCTGGTATAGATGGATTTATATTTTACTCTCCCAAGGAAGGTGTAGATAAAATTACAGACTTTAATTATCAAGAGGATCTAATTATAATTGATCAGTCAGGCTTCTCAGACCCCAACAATGCTTCATCTCTTGTGGTAAGTGATTTTTCATTTAGTAATGATATTTTGTACTTTAAGGAAACTTCTATCGCTTCACTACAACCTGGTTCTGGTTTCGACCTTAGCTCTGATTTCAAAATTGTTGATTTGTCAAGTTATCCTCAATCCTCATATTATGAGGGTCTGATAAATGATGCAATAAATACAGAAAATTAGATAATCTGATGCTTGTATTTCCAAGCGGAATGTAACTACTCATTCAATTTTTTGTCACCAATTTTAACAAAGAATTGAATGAGTTTTTGATATTAATTAGATAAAATACCTGCTCAAGTTTTATTTTAAAATATGAAATTGCCTCGTCAATCTTTTTGGCATGCTAGCAGCATATTCTTCATTTTAGTAATAGCAAGTCCGCTTCAGGCTCAGATCGCAGAGGATAGAACTCTACCTAATCCTTCTAATGTTACTACAGAAGATAACAATAGTATTATTACCGGTGGTACTCAAGCTGGAGCTAACTTATTTCATAGCTTTAACGAGTTTTCGGTTTCTACTAACAGCTCCGCTTCTTTCCGAGAAGTTGCTCCAGAAATTGAGAATGTGCTGACTCGGGTAACAGGAACTTCTGTTTCAAACATTGATGGTTTAATTGAAGTACTGCAGCCTAATGGTAATGTAAGCGCTGCAAACTTCTTTCTACTTAATCCGAATGGAATTATTTTTGGTCCTAGTGCTGCACTGAATGTTGGTGGCTCTTTTGTTGCAAGTACCGCAAGTAGTCTTAACTTTGCTGATAGAACCTCTTTTAGTACCATAAGCCCTTCAACAACTGAGTCATTGCTGACAGTAAGTGTACCTGTAGGATTGCAATTTGGTACGCCAGCTGCAGGTATTGAAGTGCAAGAGGGAAGCACTATCATACAAGTACCGTATGGAAGAACACTAGGGCTTGTTGGCGGCAAATTAGATATAGCAGGAGGGGGGAGAGAATTAGTAGCACTAGGTGGTAGGATTGAGTTAGGAAGTGTTGCGGGACAAGTGACACCAGAAACTGCGTCTGTACAAGTCAGCCTTACTCCAGTTGATAAAGGCTGGGCTTTGGGATATGAAGGTATACAGAACTTCCAGGATATTTATCTTGTTCAACAAGCTTTCTTAGATGTCAGCGGTGAAGGTAGTGGTGACATTCAAATTCAAGGTAGACAAGTTACTCTTGCTAACCGCTCATATATTTATGCAGGGACAACAGGAAGTCAAAACGGCAGAGAAGTCTTTGTTCGTGCATCTGAGCTTAACATAACAGATTCTTCAGCAATTTTTACTTTCACTATGGGCTCTGGTGAAGCTGCAGATGTCAACATTGAGACTGATCGATTACTTCTTCTAAATGGAGGACGAATACTAGCTCATACATACGGCGAAGGTCAGGGCGGAAACTTAAATGTAACCGCGGTTGAATCTGTGACAGCGGTTGGTAGTGCCTCAGAAGGAGGGCATTCTAGTGGCTTATTAACTGAAGTTATTAATATTGCTACAAGTGCTACAGGAACAGCAGGAAACTTATCGCTAACGACAAACAAGCTGATTATCCAAGACGGAGCGCAAGTGGGGTCGGGTACTTTCGCTGCTGGAAATTCAGGAGATGTAACTGTTCGAGCTTCAGAAATTGACATTGTTGGCGTTGCGCGTACACCAGAGGGTGAACCAATCAGTGATGCAGGTTTACCTTTTCCTAGTGGCTTATTTGCTAGCACTGGAGAAAACTCTAGCGGCAATGGAGGAAATTTAAAAGTTACAACAGACCGCTTGAGTATTCAAGATGGCGCAGTCTTGCAAACCGCAACGTTTGGTAGTGGAAATGCTGGAGATTTAACAATTCAAGCAACACAATCTATCGAAGTCGCTGGCACTGTTAATGTTGAGGGCCAAGAGCTAAAATCTGGCTTATTTGCAAATTCTGGAGGATTGCCTGGAACTGACTTACCAGCCATTTTTGATGCGACTGGTCGCGGAGGAAACTTAAGTATCCAAACTGATGAATTAATTGTTCGGGATGGCGCTATTGTAGCGGTGGGTAGTGTCAATGAAACAACAGCAGCTCAAGGTGCAGGAAATTTGCAAGTAGATGCTCAAACTATCCGTTTAGATAACGGAGAAATTGTCGCTAACACAGCTTCAGGTCAAGGTGGAGATATTAATTTAAACGTGCAAGATGTGTTTTTGCGCCGAAATAGCGCGATTTCGACAACTGCAGGAATTGAAGGTACTGCGGGAGACGGTGGCGATATATCTATAAATAATGCCCGATTCATCATCGCTGCACCGAATGAAAATAATGACATCAAAGCTAATGCATTTCTTGGTCAAGGAGGAAGAGTCACCATTGATGCACAAAATATCTTTGGCTTGACAGTACGCAGCTTGGAAGATTTACAAACGTCGTTAGGAACCAGCGATCCAGCACAGCTAGATCCCGATCAACTTCCTAGTAGTGATATCACGGCAATTTCCCAAACTAACCCGCAATTAAGTGGTGAAGTTGTCATTAATACCCCAGATGTCGATCCCAGTCGCGGTGCAGTGGTGTTACCACAAAATTTAGTCGATGTTTCAGGACTCATTGCGCAAGGTTGTGCGGCTGAGAATGTTGCCAACGCAAGTCAATTTGTCGTCACGGGACGCGGTGGTTTACCGCCAAACCCTGGAGAAGTCCTTAGTAGTAATGATGTCTGGCAAGATTGGCGTTCTTCTAGTGTTACTACAAATAATACAGAGGAGGAGGCGATCGCACCCACACCCCGCACCACCTCAACTCCTCTGGTAGAAGCGACAAACTGGGCAACAAACAATCAAGGCGAAGTTATACTAATCGCAGCCACACCTACAACTACTCTAAATCCTGGACAAAACGTTATATCTTGCCAATAATACTATTGCTAAGAATTAACACCATCTAAATAAACATTAGTTTCCACAAAAGGTTGAAACTACAGCTAAATAGACAAAGAAGCATTCTACAAACATAGATTATTGCCATTAGTCCACGGAGGTGGACTTCGTTTATTGAGCTGCGACTTCAGTCGCCAAGCTATCTGCATAAACCAACCGAAGCAACCTTATTTACTTAATACAACCTCCAACACAGGGATTGTTTCAGTTTACAAGGTGGTGCAGTGATGGCAATTAACTGGAAAAAAATGTTACTCAAAACAACGCTTTGGCTAGGTACTGAAATTATCCTCAATCTTGTAGGACTCGATAACTTAGCTGACTACAGCGAATTTATTTCTGGTCAAGAGTTTATGACACTTACTAATTCAGTTTCAATTTGCCAATGCATGGTTTATTAACCAACACAAATTAACTTACAAAAATATATCTTTTTTGACTTTTTGATATAGTTTATCGCTTGCAAACATTACAGAATTCTTAAGGAAAATTTTCAGTAAATCCTGAGAATTCAACGGTATATAGAAGATACACCTTAATCAATTCACTTCAAATCAATTTCACAACTTTTTATTCATCAATTGCCTTTAGGTGATCAACCATGTCTCCAGTTAGTGTGGGTACGAGTCGCTCAGCACACCTAGAAAGCGGCAAAGCAAAGCTCTGGGTTCTCTTAGTCGGTATCAACGAATATAGCGATTCTGATATACCCACGCTGCGTTATTCAGCCGTAGATTGTCAAGGTCTAGCCGAGGCGCTAACAGTTGCGACACAACGATTTCCTCATAAAGAAATCATTGTTCATCACGATTTTGCGGCTTTAACTCCAGAATTATCTGCAGTGCAAAGTAGTTTGAAATATATTATTTCTGCTGCCCGCGCACAAGATACCGTACTGTTTTACTTTTCAGGACATGGTTTTCTAGAACCAGATCAGCAGGCAGTTTTATGTTTAGCAGATACCCAAAAAGATGATTTACTCAACACAGGTTGGGCAATGTCAGAACTGTTGCGAATGCTAGGAGAATGTGCAGCAACACAACAACTTGTATGGCTCGATGCGTGTCACAGTGGCGGGATGACATTAATCGGAGCAAGAGGAGAAAATACTACTACTGCATTGCAAAATCCGACTTCCCAACTTGTCGAATTATTACGACAACGCGCAACACAAAGTAAAGGATTTTATGCGTTACTCTCGTGCGATCAAGGACAACAATCTTGGGAATTTCCTGAATTAGGACACGGAGTATTTACTTATTTTCTCATTCGCGGGTTACGCGGAGAAGCCGCCGATGCTCAAGGCGTGATTGAAGTTGATGGGTTGTATAAATACGTCTATCACCGCACATTGCAGTATGTCGATAAAACCAACCAACAACTACGGTTAATTAATCAGCAAAAGCGCAGCCGAGGCGAAGTTAATCTTCATTCAGAATATCCGATCCAAACACCAAAGCGAATTATTGAAGGAATTGGAGAACTTGTTTTAGGACTAAGTTTAGCAAGTATCGGTGCAACGCATCCGCGACAGGCGTTAGTGATCAACGGATTAGCAAGCTATCAAGCCACTGTAGAACTAAGTAAAGTATTGCGCCAAGCCGGAAAATTTGAGCTAGAGTATTTGCCACGCCCAGGAAAAGAATTGTCACAGGTACGCGAGACGATTCAAGAATATTTGCGATCGCCCATACAATCTTCATCCCCCAACATCACCACCGCATTTTTATACTTACGCGGTCGCATTGAGGAAACCACCGAAGGAGATTCTTGGCTTGTATTAGCTGATGGCGTGCGACTTGCGCGTTCTTGGTTACGTCAAGAACTACGGCGATCAAATATTGCTCAACAAATCATTGTGTTAGATTGTCCAGGAGCCAATTCACTCGAAGATTGGGTAGAAGATTTACAACTAGGTCCCCAACACGGACAATGTTTAATCGCAGCGGCTTCTCCTCTCGATGTACCGGAACAATTTACTCAAGCACTTCTACAAACTCTAACTACCGCTGATCCTCAAACGGGATTACCCGTTGCTGCTTGGATTGCTCAACTTCAAGTAGAACTTGCAGGAACAGGCGTTCCACTTCATGTCTGGCTATCAGGCGTACAAGGCGTCATCGAAGTTTTACCCAACAGAGTCATTGTTTCTCGTGGTGGAGACAGCGAAGATTTTGATTTAGGACTTTGCCCGTACATGGGATTAAAAGCCTTTAACGAAGCCGACGCCCCATATTTTTACGGACGCGAAGCCCTTACGCAAAAACTGATTAATGAACTAAGTCAACGTGCTTTCTTAGCTGTCGTTGGGGCTTCAGGTAGTGGCAAATCTTCGGTTGTGCAAGCTGGTTTGATGGCACAGCTGCGACAGGGTAAACAATTACCAGGAAGCGAATCTTGGTGGATAGGAAGTCTTCGCCCTGGGGCAAAACCAATGACAGCATTAGTACAGCGCCTTGTAGATGCAGGAACAGAAAAAGAAAAAGCTTACCAAGCACTGCAACTTGAGGGATTATTGCACTTGGGAGTTGAAGGATTTGTGCGCTGGTTACGAACTCGTCCAGAACCAATGGTCGTTCTTGTGGTAGACCAATTTGAAGAACTATTTACACTTACTGCAAGTAGCGATCGCCAACAATTTTTAGATCTTCTCATCGGTGCTGTCAATTACGCTGCAGATCGATTCAAACTTGTCATTACGCTACGCGCTGATTTTATAAGTTCGTGTTTAGAAGTACCTTTACTTGCACCCGTGTTGCAACAATCTAGTGTGTTAGTTCCACCGTGCTTAACTGGCGATGATTATCGTCAGGTGATCGTACAGCCAGCCCAGCAAGTAGGATTGCACGTCGAACCCGAATTAGTCGAAGTTCTGCTGCAAGATTTACCACACTCCGCAGGAGATTTACCGCTACTCGAATTTGTTTTAGAGCAATTGTGGTTACATCGCCAAGGTGGGGTATTAACACTACAGTCTTATCAACAGCAGATTGGCGGACTCAAAGGCGTTTTAGAAAAAAAAGCCCAAGCTGTTTACGACAGCCTCGAACCCGAAGCCCAAGCTTGCGCCCAGTGGATTTTTCTCACGTTGACGCAATTAGGAGACGGTACCGAAGATACTCGACGGCGCGTCAGCAAGTCAGAAATGACCGTAGCAAAATATCCCGCACCTCTTGTAGAAAGAACGCTGCAAGCATTAACTACAGCTAAACTAATCGTTGTTAACTGCGATGAACATCCTGTAGGGCAAAGTCGAGGTACATTATCGCCTGAAGTATCCTTAGCAACACTCAAGCAAGAAGTCACAATTGAAATCGCACACGAAGTCCTAATTCGCCATTGGTCAACTTTACGCTGGTGGCTGCAAGAAAACCGCACTCGGTTACAAGTTCAACGACAAATCGAACAAGCAGCATCACTATGGAAACAAAATCAACAGCATTCTGATTTTCTCTTGCATGGCGTGCGACTCGCAGAAGCTGAAGAAATCTACGTCAAGTACGCAGATGAATTATCACCAGAAACGCAACAGTTTATCACTGCGTGTTTAGAAGCCAGACAACAACAACACCTCCAAACTAAGCGCAAACTTAAACAAGCCCAACTTACCGCAGGAGTCATGAGTATTCTTGGATTTACAGCTTGCGGTTTAGCAGGAATTGCGTATTTACAACGTCAAAACATCCAAATTGAGAGTTTAAACTCTTTGTCTACTGCTCTATTGAGTGCTAATCAGCAATTAGAAGCTTTAACCGTCAGTGTGAAGGCAGCGCAGCAAGTACAGCAAACATTGGCAGTACCGTACGAACTACGAATTAAAACTGCTAGTACATTACAGCAGGTACTATCCACAATGCAAGAACGCAACCGCTTTGTCGGACACGCTTACAGTGTGAATGCGATCGCTTTCAGTCCCAATGGTAAGATTATTGCCTCAGCCAGCGACGATTCAACCATTAAACTATGGAATCATGATGGAACATTAGTGCGATCGCCTTTGGCGCTGCGCTCCGCGCAATCGCTTAGCGCACATACCAATCCAATCAATAGTATTAGTTTTAATCCCAATGGTCAAACCTTCGTTTCGGCAAGTGATGATGCGACTATTAAGCTTTGGAATATAAATGGAACTTTAATCAAAACGCTGCAAGGACATGATGTAAAAGTCACTAGTGTTAGTTTCAGTCCTGATGGTAAGCTGATTGCTTCAGCCAGCGACGATCGAACAATTAAACTATGGAATCAAGATGGAATACTAGTGCGATCGCTGAGCGCACACACCGATCCGATCAACAGCATTAGTTTCAGCCCTGATGGTCAAACCTTAGCTTCAGTGAGTGACGATGGTATCAAACTTTGGAACATAGATGGAACTTTAATCAAAACGCTACAAGGACATAACAGCGGAATTACCAGCGTCAGTTTTAGTCCAACAGGAATGCTTGCTACCGCCAGCCGTGACAATACAATTAAACTCTGGAGTCGTGAAGGCAATTTACTCAAAACTCTCAAAGGACACAGCGCCCCAGTCAATTCTGTCAGCTTTAGCCCTGATGGTAAGCTATTAGCGTCTGCAAGCGACGATTTCACCGTGAAGTTGTGGAACCACGCTGGAGAACTGGAAACTTTCAAAGGACACAGCGCCCCAGTGAATTACGTCAGTTTCAGCCCTAACGGGATGCTAGTTTCCGCAGGAGTAGATAACACGTTGCGGCTTTGGAATATAGAACAAAAACCCATCATCGCCCAAGAATGTCCTCAAACAATTAGTGTCAGCTTCAGTACAAATGTGCAAGATATCGCTTTAGTTTGCCGTGACAACACCGTGACACTTTGGAACCTCAATAGCAATACTGCAAAAACTCTCAAAGAAGATAACGATGTTTTTCATCAAGTCAGTTTTAGTCCTGATGGTAGCATCGCCGCTGCTGAAAACTCTGTTGAACTGAAAGCTAAAAGTATCGATGCGCATCACACTATCAAACTTTGGAATCGCGATGGCTTAGTACTGAAGTCCTTTGAGGGACATAATAATTGGCTGAATAGTGTCAGCTTTAGCCCCGATGGTAACTTACTTGTTTCGGCAAGTGATGACAAGACGGTGAAATTATGGAGTCGTAATGGTCAACTCATTAGATCGCTACAAGGACATCAAGATGCTGTGAATAATGTCACATTCAGCCCCGACAGCAAAATTGTTGCTTCTGCTAGTAAAGATGCTACAGTGAAACTCTGGAGCGTTGACGGTAAATTAATCAGAACACTGCAAGGACATAATGATGCTGTCAGTGACGTTAGTTTCAGCCCTCATGGACTTCTCGCCTCTGCAAGTGTCGATAATACAGTCAAACTGTGGAGTGTTGATGGTAAATTAATTAGTACGCTGCAAGGACATAGTGCTTGGATTAATGATGTCAGTTTTAGCCCCGATGGTAAGCTTGTTGCTTCTGCGAGTGATGACTCAACAATTAAACTTTGGAATATTCACGGTCAACTTTTAGGAACTTTTCAAGGGAAAGCACCAAGTTTGGGTGTAATATTTACTACCAATGGTAAAAATTTGATTGGTGTTAGTAGTGATAACGTTGTTCATCAGTGGAATCTTGATTTAAATAATCTAGTAGAGCAAGGCTGCAATTGGTTAAGTGATTATTTAACAACAAATTCCGACATAAGTGCGAGCGATCGCCACCTTTGCAAAACCACAAATTAACTATGTTATGTTTCGCCTTCGTAAAATCTTACTAACTACGTGCCTGCTTTTAGGAGTTGCAACTGCATTAGGTGAAATCCCAACAACCTATGCACAATCGCCACAAGTTGCAACAATAACTGCGGATGAATACTACCGTCAAGGAGTTTTCAAAGATCAACTCGAAGGCGACAAACAAGGCGCAATTGAATATTATACGCAAGCCATTAAGCTAAACCCAAATCACGCCGATGCTTACAACGATCGCGGTTTAGCCCGCTTAGCAATAGGAGATCCTCAAGGTGCGATCGCCGATTACACCCAAGCCATCAAAATCAATCCCCGTCACGCAGAAATCTACAACAATCGCGGTATTGCAAAATTTGCTGCAGAAGATCCTCAAGGTGCGATCGCCGACTATACCCAAGCTATTAAAATCAATCCTCTACTTGAAGATCCCTATCTCAACCTAGCGCAGCTTTATCGTCAACGCGGCTTAAGCCTTGAAAGTAGTGGAGATGCAAGGGGCGCAATCACAGAGTATACTCAAGCAATTCAAGTTCTCAATCAAATGCCGTCCTCCGAACGTTCTCGACTACGAGGCAATCGTCAAGGTTCAGTATACAATCTTGCCATGACTCACTATCATCGCGGTCTGACTCGCTACAACAGCGGAGATAAAATAGGCGCAATCAACGATTTGCAAAAAGCTGCGGAATTGTTTCACACTCAAGAAGACAGAAGCAATTACCAATTAGCTGTAAGTAAAATTAGAGAAATACAGCGCTAGCGAAAAGTTTATTCAAATAACACAACCTTACTACGAGCATGGAGGGATTCGAACCCCCGACCCTTAGAACCGGAATCTAATGCTCTATCCACTGAGCTACATGCCCTTGTCTCTATAAAAGCATAGCATTTCTCGCGGCTTGAAGTGCGATCAAATTTATTGTGTTGGGAAGCGATCGCCCTTTGGCAATTTATTGTGAGTTTGCTGGTATAGATGGGCATCTTAAAAATAACGGCAATACGTAATAACCACGTAGTGCTGATAACACCAATTTACTGAATTGGAGATAAGAAGATGCCAATAGGATTACCAGAATTTGTGGATAATCCCGAACCGCGCTGTCCAGTAATCTTATTATGTGATACATCAGGCTCAATGGCAGGTCAACCGATTACTGCTTTAAATGCAGGAATTGCTGCTTTTCGAGACGACCTATTTAGAGATGATACAGCGTCTTTACGAGTCGAAGTAGCCCTTGTTACCTTTGGTCCTGTACGCTTAGTCCGAGATTTTGTAACAATTGATAACTTTACGTCGCCATTGTTGCAAGCAGATGGCGTAACTCCTATGGGAGAAGCGATTGAATTCGCCTTAGATTTATTAGAACAACGTAAAGAAACATACAAAACTAACGGTATTCAATATTATCGCCCTTGGGTGTTGTTAATCACCGATGGCGCACCTACTGATAATTGGTTTCAGGCTGCGCAACGCGTAAGACAAGGCGAGATGCAGCGGCGGCTGTCCTTTTTTGCGATCGGTGTTGAAGGTGCAGATATGAATACACTACAACAAATTGCACCACCAGAACGCCCACCAGTACGACTCAATGGCTTAGATTTTAAGTCGATGTTCTTATGGCTTTCGACTTCAATGAAGCGCGTTTCGTGTAGCCAAGTCGGAGGATCAATGGTTTCCCTACCACCAGTTGGCTGGGGACAAATTACAACATAAGGCACGATGAATCATGAGTTGGAAAGCAATATCTCGTTCGGCAATTGGAACGAGTCATCTCAAGCAACATTTGCCGTGTCAAGATTACGGTAGCTATCAAATTTTCAACAAAGTCATTGTTGGTGCGGTTGCTGATGGGGCGGGGAGTGCTAAATATGCAGATATTGGTGCAAAGTTAGCAGTTGAAACAGTAATAGAACATTTTGCCAAGTTTGAAGCCTATCTGCGCAAACGGAAACACTTCTGGCAAAAAAATATTCCGCCAATAACTGAAAAATACGCCACCAAGATCTTCACTAAAGCTGTGAAAAAGGTTGCGGCGGTATTGAAAGAACAAGCCATCACTAAAGGCTACTCCGTAAATGATTTGGCGTGTACTTTACTGATAGTCATTGCTACCCCGACTTGGATTGCAGCAATGCAAATTGGCGATGGATTTATTGCAGTGCGTTTCCCCGATCAACTGCAAGTGCTATTTCCACCCGATAAAGGCGAGTACATCAACGAAACAACATTTGTCACTTCAGCCAAGGCTTTAAAAGCAATGCGAGTATGCGTTTGCGAAGGAAAGCAGGAGTTTATTTGTGTTGCAACTGATGGGTTAGAACAAGTGGCAATTCGCATGAGTGATGGAACACCATTTAGTCCGTTTTTTCAACCTTTAGAACAGTATTTGCAAGAAACCCCTAATCCTGAAATGGAAGACGAATATTTAAGTAGTTTTCTCAATTCAGATCGCCTCAACGCCCGCACTAACGACGATAAAACCTTGCTGTTGTGTTTATATGACAACTCTAATTCGCACTAGCAATCATCAACCTGTTTATTTAGTCAAACAAATTGCCAGCAGCGGTGAAGGAGAAGTTTGGCAAACTAATCTCAATGGTTATCTTGCCAAGATTTACCACAATCCTACACCAGAGCGGATCAAAAAGCTGGAAGTCATGATCGCAAATCCGCCAGATGATCCGATGCGGCGGTTTAATCATACTGCGATCGCCTGGGCTAAAGATTTGCTTGTGGATCAACACAATGCTACTGTCGGCTTTTTAATGCCAGCGATTCAAAATAGCCAAGAACTTCCTAGCGTTTATCATCCTAAACTACGTAAACGCAGGGCACCTGGTTTCAATTGGTATTATCTGCATATCGCCGCACTCAATACAGCTTGGATTGTTCAGGCAATTCACGCTAAAGGTTATGTTTTAGGTGATATCAAACCACAGAATATATTAGTTAGCGATCGCGCTTTAGTTGCGGTTATCGATACTGATTCGTTTCAAGTACGCGACGTGCGATCGGGTGAAGTCTATCGCTGTACCGTTGGTTCCGAAGGTTTTACCCCTGTTGAACTTTTAGGGCAAGATTTTTCAACTACCGATCAAACCGAAGTTCACGATCGTTTTCGCTTAGCAGTCTTAATTCATTATCTCTTATTTGGCTGTCATCCTTTTTCCGGTGAGTGGCAAGGAGTTGGCGATCCACCCGAACAAAACGAACTCATTCGGCGTGGATTCTGGGCTTACAGTCAAAATAGTCTCATTCGCCCTAGTCAAAACACAATTCCCCTTGATGTGGTTCATCCAGAAATCAAACGCTGTTTTCTGCAATGCTTTAATGATGGGCACACCGCACCGCACCTACGCCCCACTGCTGAAGATTGGCACAATGCGCTTATAGTTGCAATTCAAGATTTAGCCGCCTGCAACACACTTGATAGTCATCATTACAGTCACAGTTATGGAAAGTGCTACTGGTGCGAGAGAAAAGCAACACTTGGCGTCGATATTTTTCCTGGTAATCCTGGTACGGCTTCAGTACCTATGGTTTTAGGCATTCCTCGTGTATCTATAGCTAGTCAGAACACCACAACACTGCCATCAGCACCAATACAAACTGTTGTAACTTCAACACCATCAATTTCTCAGTCTTTCAGTAGCTCTCTATCTGCAACTACTTTACCTCAGCAGCTGACTCACAATACAAATACAAAAGTTAGTCTACCAGAATGGCAAAAAGCAGTTCTTACTGGCAGTGTAATTGGAACATTCTTATTTGTTGGTTTGCTCTTAACAAGACAACAACCACAATATCTTCAAGCATCGCCACCACAATCAGTAGCACCACAAGTTACTTCGCCACCCCCAGAAACTTCATCTTCAGTTGAACCCAGCACTATTAGATCAGATGAAGCATTAACAACGCTAAGAAATACAACTCCCATATCAGTTGAGCGAGAAGTTTCTCATCAAAATCAAGTTTCTTATTCTCCACCACCATCATCAATTTCTCAACAAGAAGCAGTAGCACTAATTAATAGGTGGCAAGAATACAAACGTCAATTATTTGCTCCACCTTACGAGCGATATTTAGGTGATGAAATACTTACAGGTAAGGCTTATCACGACAATATTAGTAGAGCAGATGGTAAGGAAAGTTCCTCAGAATGGTTAGAAAATAATGGTTCTTATTATACATATGGTATACAAAGCATTGATTCTGTTGAAAACTTTGCTGCAAGTGGTAATCAAGCAACTATTGACTTAATAGTCACTGAACAACGTACTCTATATGGCAGTAGTGGCAGAGTAGATCGTAACGGTAGTGGTTTTGACACAAGATTGGTTCGATACAACCTCCAATCGATCAATGGGCAGTGGAAAATTACAGATTATCACACAGTTAAAACTATCTCAAAAAGATAAAGTCAAATTTTGTTAAATATAAAAAATAATATTTTTTGTGAATAAACAATCAGAAATAAGAAAAAGGGATTTAAATAAAGCTTCCTTTCTAATCTATCAAATTCGCTTTTTAATAATTACTACATCTGTAGCCAGCATATTTTTTATTTTAGGAGTGATGTTAATACAACTCAAGGATAAATACTTATTAGGAAATTCTAACAGTGTACCTCAAAAAAATGATGTAATTTTTCCCTTGCCTCACATAACCTCACCTGCATCACCTACACCAAGTATTGTTATTCCTGTAACTCAACCTTCTCCTTATTTGCCTGATTTTGCAAGACAAGGCAACCACTTAAATCAGGAAAACTTCTATAAGTTTTATCCTTCAAGCTTGCAAAGCAACCAAGAATTGCAAGAGGTTGTAGACAGAGTTGTTAGTTTTATTAGAAGCAAGAACTTATCAACAGAAAACTTATCAATTAGTCTCATTAAAGTTAACTCAGGGGAAATAGCGGAGTATCAAGCAGAAAAATTGAGATATCCAGCTAGTGTTGTCAAATTATTTTGGTTGGTAGCTATCTATAGCTATTTTGAAGCAAGCATTCTACAAGATTTAGAGCAATTTCATCCTGATTTATACAAAATGCTTAAAAAATCTGACAACGAAGCTGCCAGTCGTTTACTAGATTCAATCACTAACACTAAATCTGGAACTAAATTAAATTCGCAAGAATATCAAAATTGGTTGAATCAACGATATGCTGTCAACAGATTTTTTCAAAAAGCAGGGTATGAAAACATCAATATTAGTCAAAAAACTTTTCCTATTCCCTCTGAAGATATGTATGAGCCTAAAGGAAAAGATTTAGAGATGAGAGGCGATCCCAAAAAGCCAAATCGTAACAAAATCTCAACTCAACAAGCTGCTAGATTGATGTATGAAATCTTTACTGAAAAAGCTATTTCTCCTGAATATAGTCGCGAACTACAAAAGTGGCTGACTTGGAATTTAAACTCAAGTGAGTGGAGAAATATAGATCCCAATACAAGTTTTAACCCAATTAGGGGCTTTTTTGGTGAATCCTTACCAACTGATACTTATTTTGCTTCCAAAGCAGGTTGGACTTCTAGTACCAGACAAGAAGTAGCATATATAAGTGATGGGAAAACTGCTTACATTTTAGCAATCTTTGCCGAAGACCGCGCTTTTGCCCAAAATTGGAAAATTTTTCCTCAGATGTCTCGCCTAGTATATGAACATATGATACGTGATAAATAGGCTAGCTTTTATAAGGAAAAGTTGATTTTGTACGCTTATTTCTTGTTGTGATCGCCCTTAATTAAAGAGAAAGATATTTTTGAGGCGATCGCACTTTCCAAACTAGAACGATGAATGCGATCGCGTCTCAAAGAAACTCAATGCGGTTGTAGATATCTTCAGGTTCTAACAAATCCCAAATCAATACTAACCCTTAACACCGATTAAAGCCGCTTCTGGTGTTGTAGTTAAGTCTATACCTCTTCTACATAAACCCTCTGCAACAGCATGACTGACATTTTCATCTAGGTGAAACTTAATCTTTTCTACCATGTATATGTTTGAGCTTTTGTTGCACTAGAGAAGGATTTTTAGCTTGCAACTCTCTAACAAAAGCTTCGTCTTCTTGAATCTGATGCCTGATTTCTTCAAGATGGTCGTGATAGTAGGCTAAAGCAGCATAAACATCTGATAAAGTAATGCTGGGATATTGAAACACAATTTCATCTGGCGACATTCCCATTCGTTCATGCCAAATAGCAATATCTTGTACTTTGATTCGATCTCCAGTGATTCGAGGCTTACCACCACAAATACCAGGAGTGATTTCAATATGCTCTTTAATTACTGATAACTGAGACATTTCATTGAGATGAAAGCAGACAATACTTTATCTTAATCAATTGATAGAGTAGTTTGGCGTGCCAGGAACACACCTATACGCAGTATATTAACTTCTGGGTTAAGACGAAACACTGCTACCTTCAGCTGATGCGACAAATTTTCGTCGAGCAAAAAGCGTACTTTCACTATTTATTTTTATACTGACGATTAACCTTCATGGTTTTTAGGTGTTGCACCAAAGGTGAAGGATTCACACGAAATTCCTGATATCGTCGTTCTCGTTCTTCGGCTAAACGTAGTAAGTAAGAATCAATACGGTCACGATTATGTAGATAGTAGGTGATAGTGGCGTGAATCTGCTCTAGACTCAGACTTAGCAAATCTTTAGCAATGTCTTCTGGTGTGTACCTTTCCAAGTAATAATCTAAAACATTCTCAATACCAATGCGGTGTCCCCTCAAGCGGATGTCATCAGAAGACAAAAACTCAAAATAATCTTCTAATTTTGTTGTTGAAAATATTTTGATAACTTAGCAATGAGCTACTAATTCTCTAAGGTATCAGATTTTAGCTGAGAGCTTTGATGGCTACATCTTTTAATATGACTTGTGTAATTGTTGATTGAGCAAGTAATCTTGTTGACACGAATGACTGTATAAATTCGCTGCTACACAAACAAAGTCCACCTCCGTGGACTGACCCTTGTTTATAGTGTACGAAGGTACACTTCGCTTACATAGCCCCTGACTTTAGTCAGAGGGCGTCTGCAATTCACAACGATAATATTTAAACAGCAACTTGAGCTGTGTTGTGTAGTATATTCTCTACCTGCCAGCAATTTAGGTCATTTAAAGCGCGATCGCGATACATTCCATACCTTTGTTGCTTATTTTTAATCCTCTCTGCTAAATCTGGCAAAATGCCAAAATTAGGAGGCATCGGTTGAAAATGCTTTGGTGAAGCAGAACTAATAAACTCAAACAGCGCCCCCATCATCGTTGTCGGTGGCAAACTTAAGGCTTCTTTCCCCAACACTAGCCGCGCCGCATTTGTTCCTGCTAACCAACCACCAGCAGCAGCAGCGGTGTAACCCTCTGTACCAATTAACTGTCCCGCAGCAAGTAAAGTCGCACGGTGTTTAAACTGCAAAGTTGGTAATAGTAACTCTGGGGCGTTGATAAAAGTATTGCGGTGCATCACACCCAGCCGCACAAATTCTGCATTTTCTAAACCAGGAATTAGCTGAAATATTCGTTTTTGTTCGCCCCAACGGAGATTTGTCTGAAATCCCACCATGTTCCACAGCTTACCTGCCTTATCTTCTTGACGCAACTGCACCACAGCATAAGGACGCTTCGATTGATTTTCTGGTTCACGGAAGTCTCCCAAACGTGCGTCAAATAATCCGACAGGTTTAAGAGGACCATAACGCATCGTATCTTCGCCACGCCGCGCTAATTCCTCAATAGGTAAACACGCTTCAAAAAACTTCGCAGTTTCGCGTTCAAAGTCTTTCAGTTCAGTTTGTTCCGCTGTACATAGTTCTTGCCAAAACTGAAGATACTGTTCGCGATTCATCGGACAATTAAGATACGCCGCATCGCCTTTGTCGTAACGCGAAGCCAGAAACGCAATATCGCGATTAATTGATTCACCAACTACAATTGGGCTAGCAGCATCAAAAAAGCTAAGATATTCCATCCCTGTGACGCGCCGCAACTCTTCGGCTAAAGCAGGACTCGTCAAAGGACCAGTTGCGAGGACAACAATACCCGATCGCGGAATTTCTGGTACTTCTTGACGCCGTAATTCAATCAATGGGTGATTTGCCAAAGTTTCCGTTAAATCGTGGCTAAAGCGCCCTCTATCCACCGCTAATGCGCCACCCGCAGGAACCGCGTGTTCGTCAGCTTTCGAGATTACAACCGAACCCAAACGGCGGAGTTCTTCGTGTAATAAACCAGCCGCGCGATCGCTTGCTTGCGCCCCAAACGAATTACTACAAACCAACTCAGCTAGCTCTTGTGAGTGATGTGCTGGACTAAACCTTGTCGGGCGCATTTCATGTAAAATTACAGGCACTCCCAAAGCAGCAATTTGCCAAGCGGCTTCTGTACCTGCAAGTCCTCCGCCAATAACGTGAATAGGTTCTTGCATCAATCCCTCCTCCAATTTTCTTCACAAATCAGCATGGTAAAGCAGGTAATCTTCTTTCCCATTACCCATTACCCGTTACCTATTACCGTATCTAACCAATTTGCAACAACTGCGCGATCGCATTAGGCACTGGTAAGATAATCACAACTAAGATAGCCAAAGCTAACAAACCCAAGAAGTCACGCAGATTATCAAGTTCTGTGACATCATTTAATGCCGGTTCGTCATAAATCGGCATAAAGAACAAAATGATTGCCCACAGTAAAAATCCAGGTTGTAGTAAAGCAAGTGCTAATACCAAGAATCTCGCAATTTGACTAACAACGATTGCTTTGCGTTGTCCAAACATAGCGTGAACGATGTGTCCGCCATCAAGTTGTCCGACTGGCATAAGATTTAATGCTGTCACCACTAATCCCAAAAACCCAGCAAACGCTACAGGATGAAGGTTGATAGCTGTATTAGCTGTAAGTTCAGCACCTAGCATGAATTTACTGAGAATTGCGAGCAACAGCGAATAATTTGGGTTAAGTGCGTTTGGGTCTAATAAATTGGATTGTTCTGGTAGCGGCACGATTGTAGAATTAGCTAAACCCCATAATAAAAAAGGAATTGTCGCGATAAATCCAGCAATGGGACCAGCAATACTCACATCAAACAATGCTTTACGGTTAGGAACTGGACTACGCATTTGAATAAACGCTCCAAAGGTTCCCAAGAAAAATGGCACAGGAATAAAATACGGTAGTGTTGCACGAATTTTGTAGTAGCGTGCTGCACTATAGTGTCCCAGTTCGTGAATAGCCAAAATAGTCATCAACGCCAGTGAATACGGCAATCCTTGCCACAAAACGCTAGGATCTGAGCTAATTGTTGTGATATCAGCACCAGCAATTTGCACGCCAACGATAGTCGTTGTCACCAGAGTTGCTAATACAAGTCCTAGTGCTAGAACAGGTCGAGTTAATTTTTGTTGAGCGCGACTTGCTCGTGCTTGGGGATTTGGGACTAAGGCAAAAAATGGTTTACCGTTTAGACCTTCTTGTAAGACAACCTGAAAGCGATCGCCAAATTGAGCTTGAATATTTTCCCGAATTCGTTGATAAGCAGCAGCAGGTGTCGTTCGTAACTGTCCATAGCAAATAACTGCTTGAGGTCGATACTCGATATTATGAATGTAATATATCGACCAAGGAAAGCAATTACGCAGCTGCGTTTCTTCGTTTTGGTCAATCGGTCGCAGTGGTGCTGCTGGTTCAGTTTCTATAACTGTAGGTTTGCTCTGTGGGGGAGATTCATTTAACGACGTTGAGGAAGAAGGATTTGAGTCTCTGCGACCCCACTGGATGAGCAGCCAGTACAAAATCGGGCAAACGATAAAAGGTCCAATAACTAATATTAACGGTAGCGGCTGATCTGGACCAACACTTGCCACCCAAGCACTCCAGATGAATGCTGGTGTCATGAGAACCAGCCACAAAATCCATACTGGTGTGCGTGTAATCCTCTTGACGCTACGCTGCACAATCAAGTATGTAAAAATTCCCAGGAGGAGGAGAAGCCAAAAGTTCATGCTGATTTTAGTTAATTTAAAAAGTGGTCCAACTTGTCAGAATTGCTTTAGCTATCAAGAATTGAGAGGCTAGAAACGAGTTTTAGAGCACAGATAAATTATTTATTCTTCCCTCGCTCCTCGCTCCTACTCCCTCGCTCCTTACTCAAGTAGACCTACACACCTTTTTCCCTAAACGCCGAGATCTCTAACACATTGTCACCCACGAGCGCTGCCCAGTGAATCAAAATCCCGAACAGCTTGCCCATAATAGCGCCCAAAACTCATTGCCGAAGCAATCGAGTCGCGTTTCCAAACCACCACAGGAGATTTGGAAGGATGTTTTTGTTTTCCCACCTAATCGGGACACTTTAGGAGGAACCGCTTATCTCATTGTAGAAAACGATGCGAATATCCTGATAGATTGTCCTCCTTGGAATGAAGATATTCAACAATTTTTGCAATCTCTTTCAGGCGTGAGGTGGCTGTTTCTCACACACCGAGGCGCAATTGGCAGAACAAAAGAACTTCAAAAAACTTTGAACTGTCAAGTTGTAGTTCAAGAGCAGGAAGCTTATTTACTTCCTGGAGTTTCACTCACTTCTTTTCAGGATGAGATAACTCTTAGCCTTAATACTCAAGCTATCTGGACACCAGGACACTCTCCTGGCTCTGCTTGTCTTTACTACAGTGGTCACGGTGGCGTGTTGTTCTCTGGACGCCATCTGCTCCCGAATCAGCAAGGCGAACCAATGCCACTACGCACCGCAAAAACTTTTCACTGGCGACGTCAAATAAGTAGCATAGAAAAAATCTTACAGCGTTTTACTCCAGACACACTCCAATATATTTGCCCTGGTGCTAATACTGGTTTTCTCCGCGGTCAGAAAGTCATTGCACAAGCCTACCAGCGATTGGCAGCTTTAGATTTATCAACATTGGTGCAGTCTCAAGCCCCACTTTAAAAGAGTTATGAGTCGTGAAGTGTTAAGTTAAGAAAATTCCTTTAATAAATGCCTCCAGCACTTTTCTTCGCTTTCCAAAAAAAACTCTTGAGGATTCAAAACTCACCCCTCACCCCTAGTTCAAGACTTACCTGCTAAGACTGAATGTGTTGCAAACTGTTCTACTGCAGCTAAATATTGCTGATCTGCTGCGGTTGCTATCTTTTCGCGCGTAATCGGGTCTTGTGGTACTACTAAATCAGGCGTAATACCGAGCTTGTTGATATCGCGATGCTGTGGAGTTTCGTACTTAGCGACTGTCACTGCTAAACCTGAACCATCTGATAAATTAAACAGCGACTGAATTAAGCCTTTACCGAAAGTTGTTTCGCCAATAATTTGGGCACGTCCGTTATCTTGTAGTGCGCCTGCTAAAATTTCACTTGCACTCGCTGTTCCTTGATTGACTAAAACGACGAGTGGATCTGTTGTAATTGCTGAACCGAAAGCTTCAAAACTACCTTGAATACCTTGACGATTAACGGTATAAACGATTGTACCTTCATCTAACCACAAACGCGCAATCTCAATGCCTGCTTGCAATAAACCTCCTGGATTGTTACGCAAATCAAGAATATAAGCATTTGCACCTTGTTTTTCGAGATTGGCGATCGCATGAGCAAGCTCCATTGTGGCATTTGCATTAAATTGTGTTAAGCGAAGATAACCAATTTGAAGATCGTCTGTAACATTTCGTAACTCTGCGACAACAGGATTTAATTCAATGCGCGATCGCACAAGTTGAATTTCGGTACTTTCCTCAGTTGGTGGGTGCTGAAGTACCAGAGAAACTTTACTACCTGCTGGACCGCGCATCCGTGCTGCAGATTCGTCAAGCGTCAGTTCAGTCGTCGAAACACCATCAATGGCGAGGATGCGATCGTGTGGTCGAATTCCCGCTTTTTCTGCTGGAGAACCGGCGATCGGTGCGACAACTTCTAACTGTCCTGTTTTTGGCTCAAGTGCAATTTGCAATCCGACTCCTGTCAATTCACCTGAGGTATTGACTTGGAGACTACGGTACTGCTCTGGTTTCAAAAATCGCGTGAACGGATCGTCCAAGGTTGCTAACATTTTTTGGATTGCTTCGTACGCTGCTTCCCGATCTTTTAAAGGCTGCTTCAATGTCTTCAGCCGCAGCATTGACCAGTTTTGATGATTAAAAGTGTCATCCAGATATACGCGATTGACCATTCGCCAAGCTTCAGAGACTAGCTTCTGTTCCTCAGTTAATGCTGCTGCTGGTTGAACCCAACAAGTTACAGCCAGCAAAATTGGCAAAATTGCGAGTAGCCCAATCTGAAACACTTTTTTATCCATTACGCCTATCTAACCTTGGTTGCCGCCCCGAATTATGAAATCCTTCTCTCGATTATGTTACTTTTTTTATAGTACGAGTGCAGTCAAATCTATCTGCTGACCTCCATTAGGGAAAGTACAAAGCGCCTGCAACTGGTTTCAGTTGCCCTTATTTGACAACAAACTGGATTTCCAGTAATTGCCAAATCATGACACAGCCTCTCCTGGTCTTGATTTAAGACAGAGAGTTTTATCAACCGCAATCTATTTTTAGGAACTCTTGCTTCATGTTTTCTAAGCAGGTAACCGACTCGAAACTTTTTAATTGGTTTGAAGAACGTCTAGAAATTGAGGCACTTGCTGAAGACGTTACAAGCAAGTACGTCCCTCCCCACGTGAATATCTTCTACTGCTTCGGTGGGATGACGCTCACTTGCTTTCTGATCCAGTTTGCGACTGGATTTGCAATGACATTTTATTACAAGCCAACAGTTGCGGAAGCTTACACTTCCGTGCAGGCAATCATGAATGATGTCAGCTTCGGCTGGCTGATCCGCTCAGTACACCGCTGGTCTGCCAGTATGATGGTTCTGATCATGATTCTGCATATCTTCCGCGTTTACCTTACTGGTGGATTCAAAAAGCCTCGAGAACTCACCTGGGTAACAGGTGTCGTTCTTGCTGTGTTAACTGTTTCATTCGGTGTCACTGGCTACTCCTTGCCTTGGGATCAAATTGGATACTGGGCGGTGAAGATTGTCAGCGGTGTACCAGAAGCGATTCCAGTCGTCGGAACCCTAATTTCTGACATGCTACGTGGTGGTTCGAGTGTTGGTCAAGCTACCTTGACTCGTTACTACAGCGCCCACACATTTGTGTTGCCGTGGCTGACTGCTGTCTTCATGCTGCTGCACTTTATCATGATTCGTAAGCAAGGGATCTCTGGTCCGTTGTAATCACAGCGCTATGCTAGCGGTAAGCATTTTGTTTGCCGCAGCCTAAGTACAAAATCTAAAATAAGTTATTTGACTCACCGATAAAGGAGAGCACTTTAGACAATGGGAACATTGAAAAAACCGGATCTGAGCGATCCAAAGTTACGCGAAAAACTAGCCAAGGGCATGGGTCATAACTACTATGGCGAACCTGCTTGGCCTAATGATTTACTGTACATCTTCCCTGTTGTTATCTTGGGGACTGGTGCTTGCATCGTGGCGCTTGCTGTTTTAGATCCAGTCATGACAGGAGAACCAGCGAACCCCTTTGCGACACCGCTAGAAATTCTACCTGAGTGGTACTTATATCCTGTATTTCAAATTCTCCGCTCTGTTCCTAATAAACTACTAGGTGTACTCGCAATGGCTGCCGTACCATTGGGCTTGATTCTAGTACCGTTTATTGAGAACGTAAACAAATTTCAAAATCCCTTCCGTCGTCCAGTTGCAACCACTGTATTTATGATTGGTACTTTGGTTACGCTTTGGCTCGGTATTGGTGCTGCATTCCCTATTGATAAATCTTTTACACTAGGTTTGTTCTAAACTAGCCGAGCACTCAATTCAACGCCTGTAGGTTTCTCCTCAAGTGCTGAGGTACTGTAGTAGAAACATTTACAGGCGTTATTTATTCTAGGTAGTTAAGTTGACCATCTGCAAGAACTAGCTATCCTAGAAACAGAGCCGGATAAAAAAATGCGATTAAACTCATCACTACAATTTACTTTAGGTAACTTAGCCCGTTGGCTTGCTATATTTGCAGTTGTTTGGCTGTTAGGAGCAGTGGGCTTAGGCTGGCTAGTGAACTCTTTTTTAATTTTATTTGGGCTGCTGTTACTTGCACCAGTTGTTGCTTTTTTTGGTTTTCGTTGGTGGCTACAACGTAACTTAGTGCAAGATAAGTGTCCTGTTTGTCGTTACGAATTTACAGGGTTAAATAAAACTGAGTTACAGTGTCCTAACTGTGGCGAACCACTAAAAATTGAACAGGGTCATTTTCAACGCTTGACACCTCCTGGAACTATAGAAGTACAAGCAGTTGAAGTTGAAGGTCAACGTATTGAAGAGTGAAACGTATTAGCACTTCCGTAAAGTGCGATCGCGCTTGTTGGTTACTGAGATTTCTTTTGAGAGATAGATAACGTGTAAGGATGTCTTCCTTGGGATCTTTCACCGATGTACAGCGAGTATCTACCAGGCTGCCAAAAGCCTGAAATTTGAGCGCTACCGCCGGAAAAGCGATCTGCTAGTACGCAGAAACGTCCTCCTGGTCCTTCGATTAATAAGGTAGGTTGTCCTGCGCTTTTGACCTGTAGTTGTAAGTACGGTAGTGGTTTTGTTACCTGGATAACTTGATTTGGTGCCCCAGCGATGTTACCGCAGTTGCTATTTTTGGCTCCTCCAGAAGTCCCTTGCACAACAATTGGGTCTGGCTGAAAATTAGGTGCGATTTGCACTACAGGTGCATTTGCCAGTGCAGCAGTAGCAATTAAATTTGTGGCTAGCACTGTGGAAACAACCAACCAATTTATGCGCGTTTTCATCTTAAGTTTGCTCCGATTGTTTCCCCGCAATGTGTCTTGCTTTACTTTTGAGGACGATTGGGTATTTACCCTAGTTCCTTTTGTTACTTCATTCTAGAAGGGCAAAAAAAGTTTATCAGACTCTTTATGCCACTTTCTCAAGTAGCCAAAATAACAACAGAATTTTTTGTGTGAAATTAGTTTGCTTTTACGCAGTAATTGTTGTATGTAAAAGCCTAAGTTTCGCTAAGATGTCGCTAAAACAGAATTGTTTGCCGAAGCCCGATCTTTCGTTTAACATCATGCCAAAGTGCAGCCTGAATTAAAATGAACTCTCAACCCGATCAAGAATTAGAACAACGACTGCAACAATTAGAGGCAGAAATAACCACTCCTACCTCACCTCCTGTTGTTGCTCAACCTCAACAGCCTGTAACGCCAACCGATCAATCTTCTGTGCCTACAGTGCTGTATCGATTTGTCAATTGGTTCAAAGGCTTATCAAATGTAGGAAAACTGATTGTCGTTGCTGTAGCATTCGTAGTTGGACTTGCTATTTTACGCGTAGTACTCAGAATTGTTGCTGCTGCAATCAGTTTGGCATTTTTGGCAGTGCTAATGTACTTTGGGTATCGGTTTGTGTTGGCTCGTACCTCGGATAAAAGCTGATTAGATTTGTGTGTGCGATCGCTGCGGTGTTGAACAAAATATCAAAAGGGAAGGTGTGATGGCGAACTCAACTGTGAGGAGAAGTGTCAATCGCGATCGCCGTGTCGGGCAAGAATCTAAATCTTTGCCCTTAGTGACGAGGCGCTTTGCGGCTTGGACTGTCGAAGTATCTTTAATTATTACCAGTGCTGTAGTTCCTTTTGGGTTGGGAGTTTAT
This sequence comes from Gloeocapsopsis sp. IPPAS B-1203, assembly GCF_002749975.1. Lineage (NCBI taxonomy): Bacteria > Bacillati > Cyanobacteriota > Cyanophyceae > Chroococcidiopsidales > Chroococcidiopsidaceae > Gloeocapsopsis > Gloeocapsopsis sp. IPPAS B-1203. The sequence continues at coordinate 46,616 of NZ_PEIG01000002.1, forward strand.
ACTCAATCGCAGACTGAAGGAACGCAACCAATCAATTCAGTATTAGCAACTGCACAAGAAGCGATCGCAACAACATTAGCGCTTCCTGCTGATCGCCGCACTCAACAAATTGCCCCATTCACAAATTGGCTGTGGACAGGTGCATTAGTTGCCCCAATTGTCCTCAGTAGTTGGCAATTATATCTTCTTGCTAAAACAGGCAGCACTCTTCCTAAACGCTGGTTTGGCGTACGGGTTGTGACTGCGGCTGGAAATCCTCCAGGAATGCGACGTGCTCTACTTAGGGAAGCTGTTGGTGCTTGGGCGCCACTACTAGTTGCTTATGTCTTGTGGCATTTCAGCGGTGCTGTTCCTTCGTTAGGAATGTTAGTAGGATTCTCGCTAATCACAGTATTAGGAGAAGGCATTAGTGCTCGATTTAATCGTTACCGTCGCTGTTGGCACGATCGATTGGCAGGTACATATGTTGTTGACGCCAATCGTAGCTATGCGGCACTGCTTGGCAATTTACGCCCCGCAACAAGTCCATTAATTCCTCAGTACACACCTTACGCATCACGCCCTTTGATGCCTTCTGCAGCAATGGTGACGGTTGTTCCACCCCGTACCCGTAAATCACCCCAAAAACCTTATTGGTGGCGTTGGATGCGGAGAAATCCTGGTGTAGCGCTGCTATTTGTCACCCTCAGCAGCATGGCGGCTGTACTCGGTACTTTAGTTGGTACTCAAGTTTATATTCAAACCCAAGCAAACCAGCGTCAGCTAAGACAGCAAAATAGTCAGCAGTTTTTAGCATTAGTCCAAAAGTTAAGTCATAACGCACCTACTACCATACAAGAGCGCCGTAAAGCAATTACAGCCCTCGGCACGCTCGACGATCCGCAAGCCCTACAAATGCTCGTCGATCTTTTAGGGCAAGAAACTGATCCTTTAATTCTTGATACGATTCAACAAACAATTGCTAGCACTGGACTCAAGGTCATACCGCATCTGCGACGTTCTAATCAGTCATTAGCTAATGCCTTAGACTATGTACGCTATAGCAGCAAACCAGAAGAACTTACATTGCATCAACAACGCCTAGAAGCAACTCAAAGAGCGATCGCTAATCTACTCATCATTTACAGTGGTAATCTAAACCGCGTTGACTTGAGCCGCACTGTTCTCGGCGAAAATTTAACTGATTCAGCTTTGCCTTTCTCGCTCTTTCTTGATAATGTCAATTTAGCAGGAATTCAACTGCGTGGTGCCAATCTTAACCAAGGAAGTTTTCGCGGTACTCAGTGGCGTTCTGCAGGTGAAGATCGGCGCTGGAATACGACTGACGATCGCATTGCTGACTTGAGTGACGCGCAACTAAAAGCTGCAAACTTGACAGAAGCTGATCTTAGCCGCATCTTAATGCATCGCGTGAATCTCACCCATGCTATTCTTAACCGCGCCAATCTTGCAGGCGCGAACTTGTTTGGTGCTAATCTTAGTAGTACGCAAATTGTCGGAGCTAATCTGCGGGATGTCATCTTAGAAAACGCTAGTTTGACAGGTAGTGATTTAGCAGCAACTGACCTATCTCGTGCAAATCTCCAAGCGGCAAGATTAAGTCGTGCGAATGCTTTAGGCACACAGATGCAATACACTAATGTCACAGCGTCTGACTGGCGAGGTGCTGATTTATCAGGTGCTGATTTCAGTCATGCTAACCTGAAAAACGCCGACTTGAGTGATTCGCGACTAAGTGGTGTTAATTTTCGGAACGCACAGTTACAAAACACAAACTTGCGAAATGCGGATTTAAGGCAAGCTGATTTGCGTGGTGCACAATTGATTCAAACTGATATGCAAGGCGCTATCTTCTTTAAGTCACCATCTCAAGAGCAATTTATTCAAGCACCTCCCGAAGCAACGCTTTCTGCCATTGTTGAGGGGGTTGACTTTGCCGATGCTCGGAACTTAGATGCCAAACAATTAGCGTATATTTGTACTCAAGGTGGTCGTCATCCTCGTTGTCCCTAGAAAGAGGGGTGAAGGAGTGTTAGCCTTAGCGTTAGCCCAGCGAGGCGAAGCCCAGCGGGACGAAGTCTGGGGCGAGGGGCGAGTGATTAGTGATAAGTTTTGAATTAGAAGTGATTAGTGACTAGTGGTTAGTGAAAGAGTGATTAGTTTTGAATTTTGAATCAAACAATTCTTTTGACTTTCTTAAACTCAACACTCAACACTCAACACTCATAACTTTCTTAACTCATAACTCAACACTTCACGACTCCCCTGATCTGTGACCCCTATTGATGTGAGGAGTGGTTGAAAATGCAACGTCTAAATTATTTTTTTATGGGAATTGCTGCGATCGCACTGAGTAGCAGTTTAACTCAACCAGCATCGGCACAAGCTGCTTATGGCAGTTATATTGGTGTTGGTCCAACTGTGGGACTAAGTCGAGATGCCGCTGGAGATGGTCGCCAGCTAGGCGCTACCATTGCGGTACGATACAAAATCTTAGAAGCACCTTTTTCTCTACGGACACAAGCTTTTATTGGCGAGAATACAGCAGTTGTTCCTACTGTTTCTTACGATGTGCCATTAACTTGGCAAACAGATGCTTATATTGGGGCTGGAATTGTTTTTGCTAACGGTAACACACCTTCTCCAGTAGGAGATCAAGTCAGTTTTGCACTACAGCCAGGAATTGACTACGTTATTCCTAATAGTAATACTGTCATCTTCGGTAATGCTGTTATTGCCTTCGATGCTTTCCGCAATGGCGGTGGTAATGCTATATCGATTCAAGGCGGTGTAGGATTGAGGTTTAGGTAATTTGCTATACTTGTCCCTATAGAAAACTCTTCTAATTTAATTTCTCTCACTAACTGAATAGTTTAGTACTGCTTCTGAGGTTAGGAGCAGTAAATCTTTTTAACATAGTAGACACCATAATAGTTTTAAAACATTAGTGAAAATCTCTTCAGATAGGATTGTTATAGCTTTAGGAAACTACTCATATGACCTAAGCATTCTAAAGCCATTATGACTTTAATCGGTTAATATTTGTAAATTTGAAACTTCAATTCCACATAGCTTTCTGATACCTACCCGTGACCTCTCAGAGTGTTAAGTTAAATCACAATGCTCTAAGTAACGGAGCGTAATGATTTATCACACATTTTGTGCTAGTTCATAGTCAATGGTTAATTATTGCTCTACTGACCATTGACTATTGACCGCTAACAGCCCTTAAGTTACGCTTATTTTCACCCACTTACTTAGCTGTATCTGCAACAGTTCAGCTAGTATTTCACCACAAATGTCTAAATTTAGGTTTAATAAAAAATTGGAAATTCAGTATTTTTATCGTTGAACTTGCAGTTCACAAGAAATAATTATTATATATGGTGTCATTAATCTACTTATAACGCTCATTATGAAAATTGAAAGTTACGAATTATAAACGAAGTAAACTCAAAACTCTAACAATAAATGCATCCTGATGCAATCTCCTAGATTGTATGTAGTTAATTCAAAACTTTAAAAATTAAGTCTTTTCTTCGTATTGACTTGCCACTTGCTTATTTTAACTTTTATTAAATTAAGTAGTTAATAACTACTTAATACAGAAATATTGCTAATTTAAAACTCGCATGAAACTCAAGCAAAAATTAATTTGTGCTTTTTTAGGTACTTCTTTCTTATTGGGAGTTACTAGTAGTATTTCTTTATTAAATAATCTAAGAGTTAGATATAGCATTAACCAAGTAACAAAAAGTTCGATAGAAGAGTTTATTAACTCAAATGAGGTATCACTAACATTACAACAGACACAAGCAAAATTGCGGGACTTATTAGAAGAAAAACATAAAATTAATTACCACACAGAGAATACAGAAGAAACTCAAATTAGAATACTTAAATACAAAAAAACAGTCTTGCAAGATTTAACAACGGTTAGTAATTATATAGATTTAAGCAAGCAAGCAACTACAAAAGGAATTGAACTGGCTGCAACAGACATACAAAAGCGTTTAAAAGAAGAGAAAGAAATAGAAGACTTAGAAGAAATTGAGTCTGTTTTTTTAACACATAAAAAAAATATTTTTCATTTATTTAATTTACTCAGTCAAAATGTTGATATAGCTAGTGTTTTTTTTAAACAAGAACTAGAGCCACATTTTGAAACAGAATTAGTTCCTTTAATTGTTGAATATAATCATGATGCTAGAGGAGAACTCTTAACTGAAGTTCAACAAGTTCAAGGAGCGATCAATCAGGCTAATATCCTTATACTCTTCTCTACTGGATTAGCTTTTTCTTCTGCAATTGGCTTAGGTTTCTTTATTTCTCGTTCAATTGCTAAACCTCTAATTAAACTTACTAAAGCAGCAAATAGAGTTAGCGAAGGAGAAACTTCTACAAGAGTACAAATTAAAAATAAAGATGAAATCGGGGTTCTAGCTACTGCTTTTAATCAAATGCTAGATGATTTGGACACCACAATGGTATCCAAATCCTATGTAGACAGCATTATTGAATGTATGGCTGATGCTCTGATTGTTTTAGATACAAACTTAGTTATTCTTAGAATTAATCCAGCTACAGCTAAAATTTTAGAAGTTTGCCTAGATGAGGTAGTTGGAAAACCAATAAAGAGTTTATTTCCTTTGGAGGAAACGCTTGATGAACTGAGTGTTCAAGAAATTTTAAGCAAAGGTAAAATAGAAATTTTTGCAACGTACTGGTTGACAAATACAGAAAGACGAAAACCCATATCTTTTTCAGCTACAGCCATGTACAATCAGCAAGGTAAACTTCAAGGAATAGTTTGTGTAGCACAAGATATAACAGAGCGTAAGCAGAGTCAAGAAAGACTCGCGAAGATTAACGAATGTTTTTTAAGTTTTAGTACAGACCCAACAGCAAATATTAATCGACTAACTGCGCTTTGTGGTGAACTTTTAGGTGCAGCAAGCGCTAGTTATTATCGGCTAGAAAAGGCAAAAGTTTGTTTGGTGGGACAATGGCAAATCATTTCAGAAAATAAGCTTGAGGTAGATACTCAAGAAAGTGTTTTTTATCAGTTAGTTCAGCAATGCTATGAAGATAGTAGTGTCAGTCACAATTTACAAAATACACATCCTGCCAAAACAAATTTGAAGATTCTAACTCATGGAAATAAAACTCATGTGTGTCAAGGTATCAAATGTAAGGAAACGATTGTTGGTGCGTTGTGTGCATATCAGTACAATTTAACTTTATCTGAGGCGGATAAAAAAATTATTGGGATTATTGCAGCAGCAATTGGAGTTGAAGAACAACGCCGAGAAATTCAAGAAGCTTTGCGTGAAAGTGAAGAACGGTACGCGCTGGCTACGCGTGGTACTAATGATGGATTGTGGGATTGGGATTTAAATACAAATACAGTGTATTTCTCTCCACGTTGGAAATCGATGTTGGGTTATCAAGAAAAAGAAATTGGTAACACAGTAGAAGATTGGTTTAACTTGGTACATCCACAAGATGTGGATCGATTGAAAGCAACGATCGCATCTCACTTGCAAGCACAAACACCGCATTTAGAACAAGAATATCGAATTTTACACAAAGACGGTGTTTATCGCTGGATGCTCAGTCGCGGCTTAGCAGTACGAAATCGCGATAGCAAACCTTATCGCCTCGCAGGTTCGCAGGCTGATATTACTGCAAATAAAGTGACAGAAGCAGAATTACTACATCAAGTATTTCACGATGCTCTGACAGGATTGCCTAACCGAGTGCGATTTACTGAACAACTAGATCAAAGCATTAGACGAGCAAGGCAGCAAGAAGACTATTCTTTCGCAGTATTATTTTTAGATCTCGATCGATTTAAAGTTGTTAACGATAGTCTAGGTCACATGATTGGCGATCGCCTACTAATTGCGATCGCTCGTCGTTTAGAAATGTGCGTGCGCCCTGAAGATATTGTGGCGCGTCTTGGTGGAGATGAATTTACAATTCTATTAGAAAATGTTCGCAAAGTAGAAGATGCAACTTTAATCGCCGAACGCATTCAAAACGCGTTATCTCTGCCCTTCAACCTCGAAGGATACGAAGTTTTCACTTCGGCAAGTATTGGAATTGCTTTTAGCACGACAGGTTACGAAAAACCTGAAGATTTATTGCGAGATGCTGATACGACAATGTACCGTGCCAAAGGATTGGGTAAAGCACGGTATGCCGTTTTTGATGCGAGTATGCACGCTCAAGCGATGGCACTTTTGCAAATGGAAACGTATCTCCGACGAGCAATAGAACGTCAAGAATTCCGACTACATTATCAACCGATTGTTAACTTAAAAACAAGAGAGTTAGTTGGTTTTGAAGCACTAATCCGTCTTCAGCACCCAGAACGAGGATTTATTTCTCCAGTAGAGTTTATCCCAGTGGCGGAAGAAACTGGCTTAATTACTCAGATTGGCGCCTGGGTATTGCGTGAAGCTTGCCGCCAAATGTATGAATGGCAGCAAAAATTTACATCAGCAGCTGATTTAAAAATTAGTGTAAATATATCGCCTAAACAATTTCGTCAACTTGATTTGGTAATGCAAGTCAAGCAAGTTTTGCAAGAAACAGGACTTAACGGACGCTATTTGAAGTTAGAAATTACCGAAAGTACGCTTGTAGAAAATGCTGATTTAGTTGCAAATATGCTGAAGGAATTGCAAGCGTTGGGCATTGGTTTATCGATTGATGATTTTGGCACTGGGTATTCTTCGCTAAGCTATCTACACCGTTTTGCCGTTGACACCTTAAAGATTGATAAATCCTTCATTAAAGACTTTCATGTTGACTGGGAAAAAAGCAAAATTGTCAACACAGTAATAGCATTAGCAGAGAACTTAGGCATTGACGTAATTGCAGAGGGCGTAGAAACATCTGAACAAGCATATTTGCTGCAAGAACTTAAGTGTCAATTTGGGCAAGGCTACTTATTTTCACGTCCACTCGATAGTCAAGCAACCGAAGCTTTAATTGCTGCCAAATTAGAATGTATGGGGGTGTAGAAAGAAAGTATGCGGGTAGTAGGGTAAGAGGGAAAAATAGCATTTTCGTCTCTCCCACACTCCTACGCTCCCACACTCTCATTCGCCACTCACTTCTTAGTTCATAACTCCTTGCAGCTGTTATCTACCTAGAGCGATACAATAATGAAGCCCGTTTAGGCTTGCTGGTAGCCCTATAATTGCTAATGTCTGTCGGAAAAAATTTGCTCTACGAAGGCAAAGCGAAAATCATTTACATCACTGATGAGCCAGAAATTTTACTGGCACATTTTAAAGATGATGCTACAGCTTTTAATGCTCAAAAGCGTGGCAGAATTGTTGGGAAAGGCGAAATTAACTGCAAAATCTCTCAATTACTATTTCAGTATCTAGAAGAGCGTGGCATTCGCACTCATTTTATTGATTGTCCTGCACCGAATCAAATGCGGGTGATGCGAGTTCAAATTTTGCCTTTAGAAGTTGTTGTCAGGAACATTGCTGCTGGTAGTCTCTGTCAACAAACAGGATTGCCCTTGGGCACCGTTCTCAAACAGCCATTAGTGGAGTTTTATTATAAAAATGATCAATTGGGAGATCCGTTGTTAACCCGCGATCGCTTGTTACTGATGGAACTAGCAACTCCCGAACAGCTAGACCAACTACAGCAGCAAGCATTGGAAATTAATCATCATCTCTCAGAGTTTTTTCAAAGTTGTAACATAACCTTGGTAGACTTCAAGCTAGAGTTTGGCTTGGACACCCAAGGCACAATCCGATTAGCTGACGAAATTAGCCCTGATACCTGCCGTCTTTGGAACTCCTCAGAAACCGATCCTAACAACCGCGTCATGGATAAAGACCGCTTCCGCCGCGACTTAGGAAATGTAGAAAATGCTTACCAGCAAGTTTTAGAACGGATTCAAAGGAGGGGTCAGAGGTCAGAGGTCAGAGGTCAGGAGAAGGGAGGGTTATGAGTCGAGAGTGTTGAGTTAAGAAGTTTTTCAATTCAAGACTCAAAACTCAAAACTCAAAACTCTAAAAATAGACATGGTGTGTGGAAGTGCTGAATAGGTTGAAGAAAATGCGCATATCCCCTTTTTGGGCAGCAACAGTAGCGATCGCTGCTCCGTTAAGCTTAACAGTTCCAGCAACAGGACAAACTGTAGACTCCTCTGAAGTTAAATCAGTATCCCAGCTACCGCAAATGGCACGAGATACAAAAGTTCCAGTCACAGACGTTGTCGTCGAAACAAAGCCTGGACCATTACAAAGACATGATTCGGCAAAATTGCTACTAGGGCAAACACCGGTACCGAATCAAACAAATCAAATACCCAGTCCTGCACCACAGCCACAACCATCGCCGGTATTTCCGTCACCAAATATTGAAGGAGTTCCCGCAACTCCACCACAACAACCTGTCCCAGTGACTCCGCCTCCAGGTGCAGGAGGAGCACCACAAGACGAAACACCTAGTCAACTGCAAGTGCCAATTACTCCAGAAGCACCGCTAGATACACCACCAGGCGAAGAAAGTGTTCCAGTTCCCGAAACCGTTCCCCAACCAGCACCACTTCCTGAAGGTGTGCAACCAGAGGTAGCCCCACCACTTACTCCACAACCGGAAGAACCACAAGCAACTCCAGATACAGCACCCCAAGTTCTTGTTTCTGAAGTTGTCGTCGGTGCAGAAACAGGAGCATTAGATCCTCAACTAGAAAATCAAGTTTATCAAGCAATTCGTACAGTTCCAGGCAGGACAACAACACGCACGCAGTTGCAAGAAGATATTAATGCTATCTTTGCCACAGGTTTCTTCTCGAACGTCCGTGCCGAACCGACAGACACGCCATTAGGAGTTCGTGTCACATTTATTGTGCAACCTAACCCAGTTCTGCGCTCGGTTCAAGTACAAGCAAACCCAGGTATCAATGTCCCCTCAGTATTACCTGCTGAAGTCGTTAATAACATTTTTCAGCCGCAGTATGGCAGAATTTTGAACTTGCGACAGCTACAAGAAGGAATTCAGCAGTTAAACCAATGGTATCAAAAGAACGGTTTTGTCTTAGCACAAGTTGTGGCAGCGCCGCAAGTTTCCGCTGATGGAGTCGTGGCTTTAGAAGTCGCAGAAGGTGTTGTTGAAGATATTCAAGTCCGCTTTATTAGTGAAGGCGAGGCGACAGATGATGAAGGACGACCAATTCAAGGGCGTACGCGCGATTTCATCATTACCCGCGAACTAGCACTACAACCTGGACAAGTCTTTAATCGCACAGTAGTTCAACAAGATTTGCAGCGTGTCTTCGGTTTGGGTTTGTTTGAAGATGTCAATGTTTCCTTAAACCCTGGTCAAGATCCGCGACAAGTTGTTGTTGTTGTCAATGTCGATGAACGTAATAGCGGTTCGGTTGCCGCTGGTGCAGGTATTAGTTCGGCTAGTGGATTATTCGGTACATTAAGCTACCAAGAACAAAACTTGGGTGGCAACAACCAAAAAGTCGGAGCAGAACTACAAGTAGGACAACGGGAAGTCTTGTTTGATGTCCGCTTTACCGATCCTTGGATTGCTGGAGATCCCTTCCGTACCTCCTATACTGTCAACGCCTTCCGGCGCCGTTCGATTTCCTTGATTTTTGATAGCAGTGACGAGCAGTTTGAAGTGCTCAATAACGCAGGCGAATTGTTAGGCGATCGCCCGCGAGTATTACGCCTCGGTGGTGGCGTAACGTTTACACGTCCTTTGTCACAAAATCCGCTAGCAAGATCCGAGTGGACAGCATCAGCAGGTTTGGAATATCAAAGAATTTCGATTCGCGATTCAGATGGTGACTTAAGACCACAAGGACAAGTAGGAGCAGATGGCGAACCAACTGATCTCAGCTTCTCTGGTACAGGAATTGATGATTTATTGACATTACAACTTGGATTAGTCCGCGATCGCCGCGATAATGCACTGCGACCGACGAATGGTTCACTACTGCGACTTGGTGTTGAGCAATCTGTTCCTCTGGGTTCAGGAAACATCTTTCTCAATCGACTGCGAGGGAGCTATAGTCAATACTTGCCAGTAGACTTTACTAACTTTGCTGAAGGAGCAGAAACCCTAGCATTTAACGTGCAAGCGGGAACTGTCCTTGGCGATCTACCGCCTTATGAAGCTTTTTCTTTGGGAGGTGTTAGCTCTGTGCGAGGCTTTAATGAAGGTGATTTGGGAAGTGGTCGCAGTTTCTTGCAAGCCACAGCAGAGTATCGTTTTCCGATCTTTTCAGTAGTAGGAGGCGCGTTATTTTTGGACGTTGCAACTGATTTAGGCACAGGAGAAAATGTACCTGGAAACCCCGCCGGACAACTCGATAAACCTGGTAGTGGTTTTGGTTATGGTGTTGGTTTGCGCGTCCAGTCTCCGTTAGGACCACTGCGAATTGATTATGGGATCAATAGCGAAGGTGACAATCGTCTCCACTTTGGCATTGGAGAACGCTTCTAACTAGGGGTGAGGAGTGTTAGCATTCACGAAGCGTTTAGCGGGACGAAGTCCGGAGTGAGGGGCGAGGGTAGGAAAAGATAAGAACACAAGGGAAGGATAATGAATGAATTCGCAGCCAACGACTAGTAAGGTAACACCTAGTAGATCTGATACCTCAATGGCGATCGCACAGCACACTTTAGCAGGTGAGATTCAGCAATCAGGAGTAGGGTTACACAGTGGTGAAAAGACACAAGTGCGACTGCTACCGGCACCTGTAGGTTCTGGGCGTTATTTCGTTCGCGTGGATTTGCCCGCGTCACCTGCGATTGCCGCAAAGGTGAGTTCTGTGACTCAAACTGTGCTTTCGACACAATTAGGTCTAGGGGAAGCTTCAGTGCGCACCGTGGAGCATCTTTTGGCTGCGCTTACTGGTATGGGGGTAGACAACGTTCGCATTGAAATTGATGGTGCAGAAGTTCCCTTACTCGATGGTTCAGCAGCATTATGGGTAGATGCGATCGCGCAGGTTGGTGTAGTCTCTCAAGTCGAACTCCGTCTTACTCCTCCAGCAATTTCTGAACCAATCTGGGTGTATCATGATGATGCTTTTGTTGCAGCATTACCAGCGTCAGAAACACGTTTTACTTATGGAATTGATTTTGAATTACCGGCAATTGGTAATCAATGGTACAGTTGGTCGCCAGGAAAGGCGATCGCTGCTGCGACACCAGCTTCTACCTTTGCCACAGAAATTGCCCCTGCACGCACTTTTGGGTTAGCCCATCAGATTGATTTTTTGCAGCAGCAAGGTTTAATTAAGGGAGGCAGTCTAGATAATGCACTCGTTTGTAGTCAAGAAGGTTGGATTAATCCACCTTTAAGATTTGCAAATGAACCAGTGCGTCATAAAATCTTAGACTTAGTGGGAGATTTGAGCTTGTTGGGAAATTTACCAACTGCTCATTTCTTTGCTTACAAAGCAAGCCACAACCTGCACATTCAACTTGCCCAAAGGATTTTAGATTCACACTGAAATCCCAACTTCTAACTCAAGAACCTCATGTCCACTCTCACTCCCATTAACTCACCCGAATCCCACACATCCGTTTCTGGTAAGCATCAATCTCCTAATGGTGCTGCAGTCACAGGCAAAACAATTTTTACGCTAGAAGATATCCAAAAGTTGTTGCCGCACCGCTATCCCTTTGCACTCGTTGATCGCATTATTGAGTATGTTCCTGGAGAACGCGCAGTTGGCATTAAAAATGTTACCTTCAATGAACCTCATTTTCAGGGGCACTTTCCAGGGCGACCAATTATGCCAGGCGTTCTGATTGTCGAAGCAATGGCACAAGTCGGCGGCGTTGTGCTGACGCAACTACCCGAAGTCGCAGGCGGCTTGTTTATGTTTGCTGGAATTGACAAAGTGCGATTCCGCCGTCAAGTTGTTCCTGGCGATCAGCTCGTCATGAGCGCGGAACTGTTGTATGTCAAGCGGCGTCGTTTCGGTAAGATGCAAGCTCGTGCTGAAGTAGACGGTCAACTGGCTGCTGAAGGCGAATTGATGTTTTCCTTGGTGGATTAAAGGAGGCTAGCGGAAAAAGGTAGTGGCTACTTATTGATATCCCTAGCCCCTAACCCCTAAACCCTAGTTTCTTTCGGAGACGCACTCTTGAAAACACTGATTCATCCCACTGCTGTAATTCATTCTGGTGCAGATCTGCACCCTTCGGTGCAAGTTGGTCCCTACGCGGTCATTGGCGAGCACGTTAAAGTTGGTTCAGAAACGGTCATCGGCGCGCATGTCGTCTTAGATGGATCGACTGAGATTGGCGTAGGCAATCATATTTTTCCAGGGGCTGCGATTGGCTTAGAACCGCAGGATCTCAAGTACAAAGGTGCGGTTTCATATGTCAAGATCGGTGACAACAACCGCATCCGCGAGTATGTGACAATTAACCGCGCCACAGGTGCAGGCGAAGCCACAATTATTGGTAATAATAATCTACTCATGGCTTATGTTCATGTAGCACATAATTGTGTAATTGGAGACTCGGTGGTGATTGCAAATGCAGTCGCGATGGCGGGTCACGTCAATATTGAATCACGCGCCACAATTGGTGGAGTTCTGGGAATTCATCAATTCGTTCATATCGGTAGGCTGGCAATGGTAGGCGGTATGAGCCGCATTGACCGCGATGTCCCGCCTTATATGTTAGTTGAAGGTAGTCCGGCAAGAGTGCGATCGCTCAATCTCATCGGGCTAAAGCGTGCTGGTATTGTCGAACTCGATGAAGGAAAAGTCTTTCAAACATGCAAGAAAGCTTTCCGCACCTTGTATCGCTCTGGTTTAACACTTAATCAAGCTTTAGAAAAGTTGGACTTACTACAAGACAACGAGCATCTCCAACACCTTCGTCAATTTTTGCAGCTTTCGCAAATGCCAGAACGTCGGGGCTTAATTCCTGGCCGTACTCTGGACACAAGGAGTGACGAATGAGACAGGAAGGAGAACTAGAACCAACTAACTCCTCACCCCTCAAACGGATATTCATCAGTACGGGAGAAGTTGCGGGAGATTTACAAGGTGCTTTATTAATTGCAGCATTACAGCGCCAAGCGGCACATTTAGGTTGGGAACTAGATATCGTTGCACTTGGTGGCGAGAAAATGGCAGCAGCGGGTGCCACAGTACTTGGAGATACTAGCAGCATCGGTTCAGTGGGGATTTTTGAGTCACTACCGTTTGTTTTACCGACGCTACAACTACAAAAACGCGCGATCGCTAACCTGAAGCAACATCCTCCTGACTTAGTTGTGCTCATTGACTACGCCCAACCTAATTTAAATATCGGTAGCTATCTTCACCGCGAACTACCAAATGTTCCAATTGTCTACTACATCGCGCCGCAGGTGTGGGTTTGGGCAATGAATTCGCGCAATACCGAGCAAATTGTCAAGATTACAGATAAAGTCTTAGCAATATTTCCTGAAGAAGCGCGGTATTTTGAACAAAATGGTGGCAAAGTTGTTTGGGTAGGTCATCCTTTGGTTGATCGGATGCAAACTGCCCCTAGCCGTGATGCAGCGCGTGCAGCGCTAGGAATTCCTCCAGAACAAACCGCGATCGCCCTCCTACCTGCTTCGCGCCGCCAGGAAATCAAATATCTTCTACCTGTGATGTTGCAAGCGGCAAAAACGCTGCAAGAAAAAATCCCGCAAGCGCATTTTTGGATTCCTTTATCGTTAGAAATTTATCGCCGACCAATTGAACAAGCAATGACGCGTTACGGCTTACAAGCTACAGTGCGATCGGGTCAAACCTTAGAAATATTGGCAGCAGCAGACTTAGCAATTACTAAATCGGGAACAGTTAACTTGGAAATTGCACTGTTGAATGTACCGCAGGTTGTCATTTATCGCGTGAGTCCAATTACAGCTTGGATTGCGCGGCATATTCTCAAGTTTTCGATTCCCTTTATGTCGCCGCCAAATTTAGTGGAAATGAAATCAATTGTGCCAGAATTGCCGCAAGAGCAAGCAACAACTGAAAATATTGTCCAAAATGCTTTAGATATGTTGCTTAACCCTAGCCGTCGTCAACAAATTTTGGCAGACTATCAACAAATGCGCCGTGCTGTAGGCGAAGTAGGAGTCTGCGATCGCGCTGCACAAGAAATTCTCCAGATGTTACCGAGATGAAGGTGGGTCACAGTTATTGAGTAAACATACTATCTCTAATTGCCAATGGTTCGAGCCAGCAATCAACAATTACTTGCCACTAAAGCCCGTCCGGTTGCGGTAGATTTGTTTGCAGGTGCTGGGGGCTTTTCTTTAGGGATTGAACAAGCTGGGTTTGATGTATTAGTGGCGGTGGAACACGATCCAATTCATGCTTGTACTTACTCATTCAACTTTCCGCTGACGCGGGTTGTTGTCGCAGATATTAGTAAGATCAGTGGCGATGTCATTAGAGAGGCTGCAACTTGTGCGTATCGATCGCATTACCCGCAAGCAATTTCTAGTTGGGATGGGCGAATTGATTTACTCTTTGGTGGTCCGCCCTGTCAAGGTTTCTCAATTATGGGTAAGCGATCGCTTGATGATGAACGCAACAATCTGGTTTTTCACTTTTATCGCTTGGTGACAGAATTAAGCCCTAGCTATTTTGTCATGGAGAATGTTCCAGGAATGGCGATTGGACAATATAAATCTTGGTGTACTCAACTCAAAACGCAGTTTGAACAAGCTGGATACCAAGTTCAAGTACAAATTCTCAATGCTGCAGATTTTGGTGTTCCACAACGCCGACGACGGCTGTTTTTTTTGGGTTCTCAACATCAAGTGACACCCGTAATACCCCAACCACACCGGACATTTATCACCGTCAAAGATGCGATCGCGGATCTTCCTGATGTTGAAGAATTTCCTGAATTGTTGTTTACTGATGAAGTTTTGTTAAGCGAGTGCCAACTCTTGCAATTGCAACAAAAAGCTAGCGATTACGCTAAGTTACTGCGCAGTGAATCACTAAGCGATTTTTCTTATCCTCGCTGTTGGAATCCGCAGTTATTAACAAGTTCGATGCGGACGCAGCATACCACAAATAGTATTGCCAGGTTTGCTGCTATGTTACCGAATCAACGCGAACCTATTAGCCATTTACGCCGTTTAGATCTCAATGGATTAAGCCACACTTTACGCGCGGGTACAGGTGTAGAACGCGGTAGTTATACTTCTCCGCGTCCGATTCATCCAACGCGATCGCGGGTAATTTCAGTGCGAGAAGCTGCACGGTTGCACTCTTTTCCTGATTGGTTTCGCTTTCATCAAACCAAGTGGCATGGTTTTCGTCAAGTTGGTAATGCGGTACCGCCACTTTTAGCACAAGCGATCGGACATCAAGCGATCGCCGCTTTAGAAATTAACCCTGCGATCCCAGCAGTATCGTTAAATTTGGGTAGTACGCAGTTACTACGATTTAAAAGCACAGAAGCGACATCTTACTGGAATACGCGCGACAAATAGCATTAGTCCCCAGCCTGATTTGGGCATACAGAGAATGTTAAAACAGTTTCATCAACGCCTTTGAGTTCTAAGGGGCTGTATTTAATAATTTCATCGTCGTCTAAATAATCGGCGACAGCAGCAGAAACTAAAATTTGTCCAGGTGCAGCAGCTTGTTGCAATCGCGCCGCAATATTAACACTAGGACCAATTGCTGTGTAATCAGCGCGTTCTGCACTACCAAACATGCCAACGACTGCCGTACCTTGGTGAATACCACAGCGAAACTGAATCAAATGACTTTGATTTTTACCCAAGATTCCTTGATCGTGCCAACGTTGGTTGAGTTGAGTTAAGGCGTGATGCATCGCGCGGGCGGTGGCGATCGCGCGGCGAACTTGTTCATTTGGCATCATGTCTTCGGGCGCACCAAAGATTGCTAATAATGCGTCTCCCATAAATTTATCTACTGTTCCACCGTTATCAAATACGGCACGGATCATTGTTTCTAGGTATTCGTTTAACAACTCGGCGACACGGCGCGATCGCAATGTATTGGCGAGTTGCGTGAATCCAACAATATCGCTAAATAAAATTGTAATCAAATGTGGTTCTGGGCGTAAATCGAGCGCCAAGTCCCCCATTGCTGCTTTTTTGACCATTTCTGGGGGTAAAAAACGTTTTAGTACTGATTCTGTTAAGTAAGTATTCAACTCAACAACGCGACGTTCATTTTCTTTTAATGCCAGTAGATTTCGGACTTCTGCTAGGAGTTCGCGATCGTTGAAAGGTTTTGCGAGATACGCATCTGCACCGTGTTCGGTTCCTGTAATCCGAGTTTCTTCGTCAGTTTTTGCCGTGAGTAGGACAATTGGTATTCCTTTAAGTTTCCTATCATTGCGAATCTGCCAAATCATTTCTAAACCTGACAGTTGCGGCATCATTAAGTCAGTTACAATCAAGTCGGGAAGAATGCTGTCTGCTAAATGCAATCCTTCTATGCCATTACGTGCCGTATAAACCTGATAACCACCTTGTTGAGTCAGAATTGTCGATACATAAGTTCTTAAATCGAGATTGTCATCGACAACAAGAATAGTGATTTGTGGCTGGTGACTAGTTACTAGTAGATTGGGAATTAGTATTCTATCTTCGGCTAGTTCTCTGTCATCGTTATCTGGGTCTGCTTCTCTTACCTCCAAATCAGCTAGTTCCACCGCAGCGCTGCGCAGTTGAACTTGGGTAGGAACCTCTAGTATTTGGTCAAGTGGTAAATGTCCTTTGCCGATGGGCAACCAAACTGTAAATGTAGTCCCTTGCTCGCGGATTGATTCTACAGAAATTTGACCAGAGTGTAGTTCGATTAATTCTTTTGCTAAAGCAAGTCCTAAGCCACTTCCTTCATAGGAACGGTTAAGTGCAGCTTCGGCTTGATGAAAGCGTTTAAATAAATGAGGAATCTGTTCTTTGGCAATACCAATGCCAGTGTCTTTAACCTGAATTAAACAGTGATCTCCCGCCGTTTCTACGCGAATTGTAATTTTACCCCCTGGAGGAGTAAATTTCATTGCATTCGACAAAAGATTGTATATGACTTTGTCAAATTTTTCTGTATCTAGGTATACTAAAGGACAAAGATTAAATTCAGTAATCAGTTCGAGTTCTTTTTTTTCGCAGTAAGGGCGAAATGATTCAACAATTTGACTGACGAACGCTAATAAATCGCAAGGGCGAAAACTCGGCTGCATTCTTCCAGCATCGAGTCGTTGTAAGTCTAGGAGTTGATTAACCAACCGCAAGAGACGACGGGAGTTGCGTAAAGCGATCGCAGCTTGCTCTAATGGTAAGTCTTGTTGTTGATTCACCGCTGATTCTAGCGGTGCGAGCATCAATGTCAGTGGTGTGCGAAACTCATGAGAGATGTTTTGAAAAAAGTGCGTTTTTTGGCGATCTAACTCCATTAAGCGATCGGCTAAGGCACAACTTTTCTGATATAGTCGCGATTGTTGAACTGCGATCGCTGCTTGCGCTGCGACAGCTTGGGCTAATTCAATTTCCTCAATTTGCCAATGGCGTGGTTTATAGAACGAGCGTAATGTAATACTACCAATACTAGTATTATCCGCAAGCAGTGGCACAACCAACAAAGCCCGCGCTGCGGGAGAGGAAAGCGGTAAATCAAGACCGCGCATTTCTGGTTGTTGGTTAAGATCGTTAATAACAACAGGTTGCTGTGTTTTCAGCAAAAGTTGTAAAACTGGATTTCCGGCAATGGGAGAACGCGATTGTGGTAGTTGTTGCGGGCTTAAGAAAGATTCAGTTTCAGTTCTGTTGTATAAACCAACACACTGTACAAATTCGTCTTCTTCTGTCCACAGTGACAAAGCACAGCCGTCTACGTGTAAAGCTTGTCCTAGTTGTTGAGTGATTGCGGCAAAAATATCTTGGGGATCGAGGCTAGAACGAATTGCAGCGGTAATTTTATTGATGAGGGCTTCGCGTTGAGCTAAAGCCGA
Source organism: Gloeocapsopsis sp. IPPAS B-1203 (assembly GCF_002749975.1). Lineage (NCBI taxonomy): Bacteria > Bacillati > Cyanobacteriota > Cyanophyceae > Chroococcidiopsidales > Chroococcidiopsidaceae > Gloeocapsopsis > Gloeocapsopsis sp. IPPAS B-1203. Next base: position 64,618 of record NZ_PEIG01000002.1, read on the forward strand.
GATGCGATCGTATGCCCGTGCTTGCGATAAAGCTAGTGCTGCTTGATCGGCTACCAGTGTGACTAACTCGATTTCGTCATCTTGCCATTGACGCAGGCGATCGCATTGATGAATTGCCATAACTGCCATCAATTCCTGTTGGCATAATGGTACGATTAAGCTAGATGAAATATTTGCTTGTTGATATGCGATCGCATTTTGCAGCCGCACATCGGTAGTGACATCATTAATAATTTGTAACTCTCGCGCTTCCCATACAGTTTGTACTAAAACCCAATCGTGAATAACATCTGAAGCGCGATTTGCTTTTTGATAAATAAATGATTCCTCGACAACACGATTATCTTGAAAGGGGCGCAGAATACAGCAGCTGACATCTAGTATCTGACCTACTGTATCTACAATTGTCTGTAAAATTTGACGCGAGTTTAAAGCGCTACGAATTGTATTCGTAATCGTATTGAGTCGTGCTTGGCGATGGAGTGTAGAATAGAGTTTTTGCGTCCGTAGCTTGAGAACATTGTATGTCTCAACGGCTTGGTCTATGGCTGTTTTTAAGACTTCTAAAGAGCAAGATTTAGGCAGGCATTTGAATATTTTACCAGTACTAACTGCCTCACTTAACTCAGGTGAGTTTGCCTTATCTGTCAAAATAAGTTGCAAAATATCAGAATTTGTTGCACTCAGCGCAGCTTGGCTTAAGGAAATTTCACATGATATCAGGACTGCTACATCTGTTGTTAAAAGTTCCAACACAGCTGATTGAGAATGAGCAACTAGCACCTCATAATCTTGCTTGAGAGCGCAACAAAGTATCTCAAATTCTGATTGGTCATCAAGAATGAGAACTTTTGGTTTATTGTTTTTGACGGGTTCCATAAACCGCACGCCCTCATCTTTTGGCGGTTATCCATTAACTGGGTGTTGACCGGAGACAACAGGAGCGATCGCCGTTAACTCTAGTTCTGGATGATCTTCTTGTAGTTGCTGACAATTCCACTCATTGCGGAATAGTAACACAGGACGTCCCCAATTATCTTTTACTGTTACTGTGTTGAATAAGCGCCCTACTTTATCTAAAGCTTCCCAACCATTGGCAACCCAACGCGCAACAGTGTATGGTAGCAAATCGAGCAGTGTTTCTACCCCATACTCCTGTTGTAGGCGAAACTGAACTACTTCAAACTGTAGTTGTCCAACTGCAGCAAGAATCGGATCGCGTTTTGACTCATCCGCAGAGTACATAATCTGTACTGCGCCTTCTTCGCGGATTTCGGAAACACCTTTGTGAAATTGCTTAAATTTTGAAGGGTTAGGATTTCGCAGTGTCGCAAACAATTCCGGCGAAAAACAAGGAATTCCTTCGTACTCGATTTTTTGACCGGTATAGATAGTATCACCGATCGCAAACACACCAGGATTATTCAAACCAATGACGTCGCCAGGGAACGCATGATCAATTGATTCTCGATCTTGCGCAAATAATTTTTGTGGACGTGATAGCCGAATTGTTTTTCCAGTACGGGCGTGATTAACAGTCATGTCCTTTTCAAACTTTCCTGTACACACGCGGACAAACGCAACGCGATCGCGATGTTTCGGGTCCATGTTTGCTTGGAGTTTAAACACAAATCCTGTAAATTCTGGATATGTTGGGGCAATTTCTCCAACAGTACTATTGCGGCTACCTGGTTTGAGTGCGTATTCTAGGAAAGAATTGAGAAAGAGTTCTACCCCGAAGTTAGTCATCGCACTGCCAAAAAACACGGGCGTCATTTTTCCTTGGTGAACCAAATCTCGATCGAGTTCAGGTCCAATGCCTTCTAAAAGTTCAAGATCGTCTTTTAGTTGGTAATATAAATCTTGCTCTAAAAGTTCTTCTATTTTAGGGTCGCCCATATCAACTACTGTATCTACAGCTTCGCGACTACCGTGGAGAACGCGCGAGTACAAATGAATTTGTTGTTGATGGCGGTCAAAAACACCTTTAAAGCGATCGCCCATTCCAATTGGCCAATTTACTGCATAGGTTTGTAGTCCCAATTCCTGTTCGATTTCATCTAATAGTTCGAGGGGTTCTCTTCCTGGGCGATCGAGCTTGTTGACAAATGTAAAAATAGGCAGCTGGCGCATTTTACAAACTTCAAACAACTTGCGTGTTTGCGGTTCCAACCCTTTTGCTGCATCAATAAGCATGACAGCATTATCAGCTGCTGCGAGCGTCCGGTAGGTGTCTTCGCTAAAATCTTGGTGTCCTGGTGTGTCGAGTAGGTTAATTTGACAGTTTTCGTATTCAAATTGTAAGACTGTTGAGGTAATTGAAATCCCTCGTTGTTGCTCCATTGCCATCCAGTCTGAAGTCGCCTTACGCTGCGCTCGCCGTGCTTTTACCGATCCTGCTTCGTGGATTGCTCCTCCGTAAAGTAAGAGCTTTTCTGTAAGTGTTGTTTTTCCTGCGTCTGGGTGGGAAATAATTGCAAAATTACGCCGACGTTCTACCTCTGTGTGCAATTCAGGCTGAAGGTCAATAGATGTCATGAATGCTATGCTGATACTACAGGAATTGTTTTTCGCTATTCTACAATTATACAAACTTATCTGGTGAGACGATGTTTCTCTTCTTGCGGAGCTTCTCTACTAAAAATTAGAATAGCAATCTCTTAAGTTATCAGGTTGTTTTTACTGAACCACAAAGTACGCGAAGAAAAGTATTTTATCATAACAGTAATGACTTTATTGAATGAATAATTACTAGTAGTGATGATTTTCTTTGTAAAAAGAATGAAGTAAATTACTTTTTTTTCAAGCAAAAGATACTGATTAGAAACTTGTAATCAGTATCTTTATTACAGTTATTTAATAATATTAAATGATTACGACTAAAGGTAGTATGGCTTGAGTTTATATTTATGTATACTAATTAGTAAGAATTGAGGAAATGCAATGTACGATTCAGATCAAAGAAAAATTGTTTCAGTATTGTGTCACGGCTCGATTTTTTTTAGTACAACATTAGTAGCGATAGGCATTCCAGTTGCTGCATTATTTTTATCAACTGACCCTGTTGTGAAAGATAATGCTAAAGAGGCAATTAACTTTCACTTTAATGTATGGCTATATGGCATCATTATTGCAGTACTGGCTTTTGTCACCCTAGGTGCATTAGGGCTAATTTTGGGACCAATTTTGTTTCTATTCCATTGGGGATTGCCAATTTTAGGAATTGTGCAAATCTTGAACAACCCCGATCAAGCTTACCGCTATCCCTTTATTTTTCGAGTGTTTTAAGCTTGAGTGCTTCGCCCCACTTGGTATGTGTTTAGGCGATTGCGCAGAAAGCAGCGCCATAGGCGATCGCACTCTCTAAAGTCTATCTAAATTTTTTTAAACTTTAACCGGATTTTACCAGAAACAAAGTGAAGTTCTAGCCAAGGCAAGCTATAGAGGTGTTGTATGGCTACGGACTATGTTGTATTTGTGCATGGTGTCAATACTCGCGAGGAACGCGAAGAAAGAACTTATGCTAACAAATTAATTGAGCGCATTGATAGAGAAATAGCAAGTCAGTCACCAAATATCACTCGTGCCTATATTCCTCTCTACTGGGGTGATGTTAATAAACCGGAGGAAGACAAGTTATTAAAGAAATTACAACAATCACCAAATTGGAAGAAATTGTGGTTTCGGGAGTTCCGCGAAAAGCAACTCATGCAGTTTATCGGTGATGCAGCACTTTATATTAGCCGTCATGTCGGTTCTAAAGTCGTTATTGCTATTGCAGAACAACTCAAGCAACAACTTCCTGTTAATCCTGAACCAGGCGATCGCATGCACTTGGTTGCACATAGCTGGGGTACTGTAATTTTATTTGACGTCCTATTTGCAGCGCGTTGGGATAACCCTGATTTACCTGCATATGAAAGTGTGCGCAGAATTCGTCAAGGTATTTTTGGCGTCAAGCCTGAACCCCTTCATGGAATTCGGCTTTCGAGTATCCACACTATGGGTTCGCCGATTGCTTTTTTTAACTTAATCAATGTTGTTTCAGGGGAAGATCAAGCTAGAGGTGAACGCGAACTGACACATGAGCAAGCTCAAAAAATTGCTACCCACGATATCACCCCACAACTAGAAGCATTATTAGAGCAACTTTATAATGAACGCGGGCAAAAAACATTACCCTGGCGCAATTTCATCCATCCAGGCGATCCGGTAGCGTATCCACTCGCAACAATCATGCCTGATTTAGTCGATGGTAAGCGACAATTTTTAGATATTCAAGATGTTGTGACTAGTAATGCAGACTTGTCAGACTTTTTAGTGCAACCACTTAGCCGCTCGTTTTTAGCGTTACTGCATGGCGGAGATGCGCACGGTAGCTATTGGGAAAGCCGTGATGTTGTTAAAGAGATGACTGAGGTCATTTTGCAAGAAGTTGCCAATCCGTCTGCTGTTGTTAGTACCTAAGTGAACAAGGTATTCATAGTAGAGGTTTAAGCTAGTGCGATCGCCTAATTTCCTGCCTCAATTGAGGGAGCAATTGTCATCAAATCTGAGTTAGCGAAATCGGCAAAACTGTCTGAGGCTTGATAGCTAGCGATGAAGCGATAAAGCAGAGTATCATCTGCGGTTAAAGGTTCTGATTAATCGATGTTGGGCTGATAGAATCCGTAATTTCCTGCCTCAAATGCTAAATTGTCATACGGTTCATCGAGGGGTTGCCGAGTGATAACATTATTGTGAAATGCGATCGCTTTGTATTTAAGAATCTAAAAGTCACAAAATTGAGATGTTTTTTCTTGTCTAGTACAAGCTATTTTATAGTATTATTTATCGTAAGCTTCTTTTAAAATAAAAATAAAAATTGCTTTTGAAAAATCGTATAGATTTCCATTATATAGAAAATTTTATCAGGTTTTGAGGGAGACTGCAAGCATTCGACTCCTTATATTAAGGAAATATATCTTAATTTGTCAGAATCGCTATTTTGAGGAAACTTGGCAACTGGGCGTACTATACTGCAAAAAATAAGCTACTCAATTCGCGCTAATTTTCTTGAGCTTCATTTTTGATTGTTTAAATAAATGCCATGTTTCCCATTCATCGCCCTCGCCGCTTGAGAACGCATCCGCAGTTACGTCGGATGGTACGTGAAACCGTTTTAACAACTAACGATTTAATTTATCCCTTGTTTGCTGTACCTGGTGAAGGCATTGCCAAAGAAGTGAAATCCATGCCTGGTGTTTACCAGTTATCAGTCGATAAGATTGTTGAAGAAGCCAAGGAAGTTTATGACTTAGGCATTCCTGGGATTATTTTGTTTGGAATTCCTGAAGATAAAGATACCGATGCAACTGGCGCGTGGCACGATTGCGGAATTGTGCAGAAGGCTGCGACTGCAGTGAAAGAAGCTGTTCCAGATTTGATTGTGATTGCAGATACGTGTTTATGCGAGTATACTACGCACGGACATTGTGGTTATTTAGAAGTCGGCGACTTGACAGGAAGGGTATTAAACGATCCGACATTAGAATTATTAAAGAAAACTGCGGTTTCTCAAGCTAAAGCTGGGGCAGATATCATTGCGCCTTCAGGAATGATGGATGGCTTTGTACAAGCGATTCGCGTTGCATTGGATGATGCAGGATATCAAGACACACCAATTTTATCTTATGCCGCAAAGTACGCTTCAGCGTATTATGGTCCTTTCCGCGATGCGGCAGAATCAACACCACAGTTTGGCGATCGCAGAACTTATCAAATGGACCCTGGTAACGCGCGAGAAGCATTAAAAGAAATTGTCCTTGATATTGCTGAAGGTGCAGATATGCTGATGGTTAAGCCGGCATTAGCATACATGGATATTATTTGGCGTGTTAAGGAAGCAAGTAACTTACCTGTTGCAGCGTATAACGTCTCTGGTGAGTATTCAATGATTAAAGCAGCGGCGCTGAATGGGTGGATTGACGAACAGCGCGTGGTTTTAGAAACTTTAACTAGCTTCAAACGTGCTGGGACAGATTTAATTTTGACTTACCACGCTAAAGATGCAGCACGATGGTTACAGTAATTTCAAGTAACTTTTACCTGTGATATGCAAAATCCCTACCAAGCAGTAGGGATTTGTTATCAATCATTGCACGTTCACCGAGTCCATGAATTCTTTAGCTAGTGGCTTGTACTGGCTCTTGTTGAGATACATTACCTGGTTGAGGTTGCTTCTTGGTAGCTGCATCTACTGGGGACACTTCAATGTGATTTAACAGTGTTGTTACAAAAGCAAATAGTAAAAAAGGCAGTGAGAGTAAGATAATTAGTCCTACAGTAGCGAGAGCATAAATTGGACGTCTAGCTCCCATTAGCGCCATCGCTGAGGCTAAACTCAGGGTGATAGTAATCAGCCAAACAATAATTTGACCGTAGATGTCACCAAAGGTCAAAGTACAGACAAAGCGATACTTTTGGATGTTACTCATCATAATTCGCAAAGTTGTTCTAAAGTTCTAGATTAAAGCCCTGTCTGTGTTGTAGATGATTTCTAAAGGTTTTTGACAGGTTTGCAACAGGACTTTACAAAACGCGGAAATTGGTAAGAATTAATGGCGAGCGCCCACTGTAAAAAATGCAAAAATACATAAGTGAGAGAAAATCTATGTAACTTGAGGGCTGGTAATTGGTCATTGGTGATTGCTAGTTGAGGAAAATATCTATTACCTGTTACCTATTACCGAATCAAGACATAATTTAATACTAAAAACTTTATTAATCCAATATGTAACCAATGGAAGAATTAATCATGCTTAAACAACTTCTCTATGAAGGCAAAGTAACAGAAGCCATATAGTTGGTTGAAGAATTAGAAGAAATGAGTAAATCTGACAAAATTAATAAAATTTTCAGTTATGGAATAATTTTATTATTACATCTCATTAAACAATCGGCTGAAAACCGCTCTACTAAGTCTTGGGAAACTTCTATTTTTAACGCTGTAAAGCAAATTCAACGAACCAATCAGCGACATCAAGCGAAAAGGACTTATCTCACTGAAGAAGAATTAGCAGAAACATTACAAGATGCTTATGAATCAGCATTAATAAAAGCATCTGTAGAAGCCTTCGAGGGTCGATATGAAATCGATTAAATTACTCAAATGGTTGATAAGGAAATAATTTTAGAAAATGCATTGCATTTAATTCTATCTCAAGAATAATTATTGTTATTTCAATTGAAACTCATCAAACTTGACGACTTTTGACTTAGGTTCTTGGGTATCAAATGCATAGCTTGTAATCAAACTGCTGGCTGTATCAAAAATACTAAAAACTGTGATATCGTTACTTGCAATATATGGCATAGGTTTACCATTGTCATCAGAAAAAGGTGCAATTGTTGGCATAATTGGTTCTCGCCCATTAGGATCTTCTATCGCTGCATAGTTTTCTTGATATCCTACAGGAACAGGTCGCTTGTTTTCGCCGACGTGCGCGCCGTAGGAGTTACCAACATTTGCTGTTTCTAAATAATGCGTTCCACTAGAACTCACAAATCGATTCCAGAGATGCGAATGACCATAAAATACAAGTTGGACGTTGGCTGCTTCTAGTAAAGGAACTACATCGCGGATCAGGTAATCTGCATCTTGGGGATATTCGTAGCGTACAGCTTTGATAGTGCCATCTTCATGGCGTTCAATACTTTGCACAGGATCGGTGTAAGCGGGTACGATGTTTCCTCCTAGCGAATGCGGCGGATGATGCAGCATAACAATTTTGAATTTTGCTTGTTGAAACTCTGGGCTATTGAGTTCTTTTTGTAACCAATCGTATTGAGGGCTACCAGGCGCGATCGCTTCAAAAAGATGTTGTCCATAACCCCAATTTTCTGGACGATTTAAATCTTGTTCGCGTTCGCGATATTTACCCTTTAACTTGCCATCAAGACGAGGGGAACGCCAAATATTAGTTGCATATAAGACAACTAAGCGAATATCACCGAAGCTAAGGGCGTAGTATGTTTTTCCTCCCGATTCACTTTTGGGTAAAGTAAAAATTTCTTCATAGGTGTCGGTATTAAAGGAATGATCTTTAACTGTGCGATTGCTAGCATCTTGCAATCTTGCTTTAGCAATTGCCCGTGGAACCGCATCATCAAACTCACCATCTAAACTATCGCTATGCGCATACCGCCCCATTACCTCATGATTGCCAATCGTAGAAAATAACGGCGCGTGTTGAATGATTTCTCCGCCTGTGTAAGTCGTCTTAGTATTATTCTTAGTTAACTCGTAACTTCCACGACCTTGCAAACAAGGAAAAAAAGCACAACCTCGACTATCATCAAACCACTCAGAAGCGCGATCGGGGACATCCACCATATCACCCGCAAAAAACACTGCGTCTACTCGCCCTGCAGTTTCTACTACTTTCTGCAAATTTGCTGCAGTCATTGGTTTGAGTTGGTGATCTGAAGTTAAGAGAATTTTGAGTGGCGTTCCGGCTGGTGGTTTAGGTGCGAGAGTAAATTCACGGCTAGTGACAGTTTGTTGATCTTCAGTTGTGCTAGTAATGCGATAAGGAAGGCGATCGCCTTCCTGAAAACCGCGAACAGTCGCTTCATGTCGCCAAATATTTCGTGGTGTCGGTTGTTGATAAAGGTTTTCAATCTTAATTTTAGAGTCTTGATCTTCCCGCGTGCGGCTGAGTTTTGTTGTCGTGGCGATCGCGCTTTGTTCAAAATTTTTACCATAAAAAACTTTGTGTTCAGTTCCAGCAAATTCGGTAAACCAAACAACATTAACTGTCGTTTCTGTAGGTAATTGCAAAAAGGGATCGCTTAACAGTTGCGGTGCAGAATTCATAATTGGTTGTTCAAATGAGCGCACCTCTAATAGATTAAAGCAGATCAGCACTAAAGACGCCGCCAGTATAACCAGAATGATATAAGATTTCCGGAGAATTTTACTTAAATGCACAGATTTATTACCAATTCGTAATTGAAGAAATTAGATAGAGGCTGAAACGTGCGTGTTTGAATCTATTCTATTGCCGGAATGCGCAGGAATCGGTATTAGTAAGTGAGCATAATTATAGAAATCATACTTTGAAAAAAAAAAGCTAATTGCCAATCGCTAATTGCTAATTGCTACTTAGTGATTGTGCTGATAACGACTAAAACTCGGACCATATGTTGCCAGTAAGTTTTGCGGAGACAAAGCTACTTCTGGAGTTCCAGTGCAAACGAGAGTTTGATTAAGACAAATGACGCGATCGCAGTGCCGACTTACCATATCAATATCATGGGAAACTTGCAATACTGTCCAGCCTTCTTCTTGCTGAAGTTCATGCAGTAAATTATAAAAATCTGCCGTACCTTGTGCATCGATACCTGCAAAGGCTTCATCTAAAACCAGCAGTTTTCGAGGTAGTACTAAGCAATAAGCGAGTAACACTCGCTTCATCTCTCCACCGCTAAGCGTACCTATTGCTTGATTGCGTAAATGATAAACTCCGACGCGACGCAAAGCTTGAGCGATCGCTGCTTTTTTTTCTTGTTGTCCATGATTCCATGACCGCCAAAACGAGCCTCGCCCCTCTCTAATCCAACCTAAGCCGACTAATTCACTCACCGATAAGGGAAAACTTCGGTCAAATACAAAATTTTGGGGTACATATCCTAACTGGTTGCGCAAGTGTCCTAGGCGTTCGATGGGGCGATCAAAAATTTCTACTTTCCCAACTGAGTATGGAATTAAATTAAGAATAGCTTGTATTAATGTACTTTTCCCTGCCCCGTTGGGACCAACAATCGCAGTATTTGTGCCTGGTAATAATGCAAAGGAAACATCACGCACAGCACAATAACTGTGTTGGTAAATAGTCAAGTTTTCTACTTTTACAATCGGATGTGAGTTACTAATATGCGATGTCATCACAGTTTACTGACACGCCGATTCAATAGTTTGTAGGTTCTCACTCATTGCGGTGAAGTAATGCTGAGGATCAGTTGGTCCTGCTTCTAAAGGATCAATAGAATACACTGTTAAATTTAAATCTTGAGACAAACTTTGGATCAACCTATTATCTACTCCAGGTTCAGAAAATATTGCTTGTGCATCATACTTCTTAACTGCATTGACTGCTCTTTGAATATCTCCTGGCGAAGGTTGATCTTCAGGAATTTCAACAACTGCAACTTGCTGGAGTTGATAGCGATTAGCTAAGTAAGGATAAGCATCGTGAAACGTAATAAAAGTACAGTTAGGATATTTTTGGAGGCTTTGTTGAAATTGATTGTGGGTTTGTTCTAACTGTTGAATATAAGCAGATGCATTAGCTTGATAAGCATCTTTATTTGCTGGATCAGCAGCAACTAAACCATCGCGAATATTTTCGACTTGTTGTTTAGCTAAAACTGGATCTAACCAGACATGAGGGTTCCCCCCGTCCGAGTCACCGTGACTGTGACTATGACCATGATCTCCAGCGGATTCGACTGGAGAAATTTCTCCTACAGTTTTAATTCCACTGGAAGCATCGATTTGTTGCAAGTTTTGATTTCCAGCATTTTGAATTGTACTGTCTAAAAAATCTTCCATCCCCAAGCCATTTTTAACTAACACATCCGCTGTGGCGATCGCTTGTACGTCTGCGGGTGTTGCTTGATAGTCATGAACTTCGCTTCCTGGTGGTACTAAAATTTCTACTTGCGCCCTATCTCCTACAACTGCCCTCGTAAACCAATACATTGGGAGAAATGTCGCAACAACTCGAATTTGTTCTGATTGTGGTGCTGATGCTTCTTGAGTTTGCTGTGTTTGAGTCTCTTGTGGTGCTTGATTACAACCTGAAGCCGTTGCAAGCAATAAAAGTGTAACCAGTGACAAAATATTGTGCTTGTGACGACGTTGTTGTATTTTCTGGCGACTCACAATTCTCTCCTCTTTTGTTCTGCTAGCAGTACTCACTTATACTCGTGAATATGAGTATTATTATCATAATAATAAGAATAGTTCTCATTCTAACAAGAATTGAATTGTAATTTATTTTGAATTTGCGGTCAGTTTACGATCATTTGACCAAGATCATTGTCAGATAACTCCAGATCGAGGAAACTTGTAATTTAATTTAGTGTGAGGAGAAAAAATGCAGCAAAAATCGCAGCGTTTGCAGGTTAATTCTGCTTCCAGTTTGATGCTAGCGATTAGTACCGCAGCGATCGCATCTGTCAGTCATCCAGTATTAGCACAGGAAGCTGCAACTGAATCTAACTCAAGTGCGCTTTCGCAGGTGACATCCGTTTCGCAGTTATCTGACGTGCAACCGACAGACTGGGCATTTCAGGCACTACAATCTTTGGTAGAGCGTTATGGCTGTATCGCAGGTTATCCTGATGGTACTTATCGCGGTAATCGTGCATTAACAAGATACGAATTTGCTGCAGGTTTGAATGCTTGTCTCGATCGAGTTAATGAACTAATTGCGACTGCATCAGCAAACCAAGTCACGCGCGCAGACTTAGCAACACTCCAAAGACTACAAGAAGAATTTGCAGCGGAAGTTGCAACACTACGCGGTCGTACTGATGCGCTAGAAGCTACTGTCGCTGAATTAGAAGCGAATCAATTTTCGACGACAACCCAATTAACAGGCGAAGTCGTCGTAGGCGCAGCAGGAATTATTTCTGGACAAAACACCGACGGTAACGATCTTGATGACTCAACAATCTTGGGACATAGAACGCGTCTTGAATTTAATACAAGTTTTACAGGAAACGATCAACTTTATACACTCATTTCAACAGGCAATTTCCCAGGATTTTCTGACGTCACTGGAATTACTGAAGGAGAACTCTCTTTTACCCAAGATGAAGCTAATGATATTGGACTTGAATCACTTTTGTATAGTTTCCCCCTCGGAGAAAGGACAGAAGTTGTTCTCGGCTTAAGTGGTGGTGCCTTTTACGACTATACTGATACTTTGAATGTATTAGATGGTGATGGTGGTTCTGGGGCGCTGTCTGCGTTTGGTACTCGTAACCCGATTTATAACCTTGGTGATGGTGCCGGCTTAGGCATTCGTCAACAACTCGGCAATAGCCTAGAACTTAGTTTAGGATATCTAGCAACCGATGCAAGTAGCCCACTTGATGGTAGTGGTTTGTTTAATGGACCTTATGCGGGTATTGCCCAATTAGTCTTAAGACCAAGCGATCGCTTTAATGTTGGTTTAACTTACATCAACTCTTATAAAGCGAGCGATACTGGTGCTGGAAGTAGTCGTGCTTCATTTGCACGCTTTGATGACGCTTTCTTCGAGAATTTGAACTTAGATCCAGTTGAAGTTCCTACCGCTAGCAACTCCTACGGCGTACAGCTTTCATGGCAAATTAGTAATAACTTTGTTCTCGGTGGCTGGGCTGGTTACACCAATACGCGCTTACTTTCTACCCTAGGTGGACTACTCGAACGTGGTGATAGCGATATCTTCAATTACGCAGTAACACTTGCTTTTCCTGATCTTGGTCGCGAAGGAAATTTACTTGGTATTGTTGTCGGTATGGAACCTCGATTAACTAGCACTGGCGTTACCCTTAATCCAGCCGCAGCAGCAGAACTCGTCGCCGCTAACCCTAATGTGGTACTTCCTGATTTGGGCGAAGATGAAGACATGTCATTACACATTGAAGCGTTTTATCAGCTACAGCTCACAGACAATTTTGCGATTACTCCTGGAGTTATTTGGATTACAGCACCTGATTTTAATAATGCCAATCAAGATATCGTAATTGGGGCAATCAGAACAACCTTCTCCTTCTAAAATTCTCCCAGAATACAAAACGACCAGCTTACCACAGCTGGTCTGAAAATTTATTTGCGTTGTTTCTCAATTCGAGGAAACCCGATCTACGCGTTCCCAACGCAATAGCGGGTTAAAATCTTTTATTTGTTCCTCTTCTATTTCGACATTGTAACAGGAAACACAGACTTTTTTATTAAAATTTACAGTCTCTTGACATAACTCTCCCAAACGATAGATGCTACGTTGTGAATAACTAAACAATTGATAAAGCCTTGATTAAGACAGGGAGCAAAGATTAACAATTGGGGATCAACGCCAATAACGCAGAGGTGCAGAGAAAGCAGAGGAGAATACTTTTTCTATCTACTCATAACTCCTAACTAATCATTAATCACTTGCCCCTCATTAAGATAAACTTCTACACGTTGAGGCTGTCCCCATAGAATGCGTTCATTTTTGTAGATGGCAATTCCTGGTTTTGCACCTTTAGGCTTGTAAACGTATTTCGGTTCAGTGCAAACAACTGGAACTTGGTCACTTTGGCGAGAACGACTGTAGTAAGCTGCAAAATCAGCCGTAAACTGTAAATCAGCAGTTTCTGGAACTGCGCCAGGATCGAGACGTAGTAAAACGTGACTTCCAGGAATTTCTTGTGCATGAAACCACAAATCATAATCTCCTGCAAAGCGAAAGGTTAAATAGTCATTTTGGCGATTATTACGACCAATGAATAATTCAAAACCACTAGGGGTGCGGTAGCGATGAAAGTTAGTGCTAGCAGTATTGGTGTCACTACGACGCGTGTACTCGGAATCTTCTAGATATCGTTGTTGAATTAATTCTTCGCGAATTTCTTTAAGGGCTTCCAGATCGGCATCGGTGTGGTATCGTTCAGTTTGGGCGATCGCAGCTTCCACTTGCTGTAAATAGGCAATTTCTGCATTAACTTCTGCGAGTAGTGGTTCTACCGCACCACGCGCCCGCTTCAGCTTACCACTGCGCTTGTAGAGATTCTGGGCATTTTGCACACCATTTTTTTCAGGTTCTAAAGCAATTGTGACTGGTTCACCCGTCTCGAAGTCTGCTAGGGTAATTTTTTTCATCCCTGGTTCCCAAGCCTGGAGATGTGCCATCAATAAATCAGCTTGTTGTCTATACTCATCAGCTTGATCTGATTGCTGCAGGCGATCGCTAAAGTTATCGGCTTTCGTTTGCAACTTCTCCAAAAGATTTTTCAATTTCTGACTTAGCTGCTGACGTAACTGCAGAAATTCCTGCCGATTAAGAGCTGCAGTGTAGTATTGGTTGAGTAACTCTTGCAGATTTTTGACTGGCTGAATCATCTCCCAGCCGAGTACGGTGTATCCTTTAGTTGTCCAGCCTGGTTGAAAGTGTGATTTTTCTAAAGCTTGTAACCATTCTTGCCAGCGTTGAAACAGTTGTTCCCAATCAGAAGCTGTTAATGTCTCGGTTGATTGTTCCGGATCGAGATTTGCCGTGCATACCATTGATTCAACTAAAGCCGGACTTAAGCCACGATAGCTTTTAAGTAGGCAGCGTTTTAATGCACCAGGTACTAAACTGACTTTTTCTTGCCAACGTTGTTGTGATTCTTGCAAATTAGGAGCATCATTTGTCAGGCTAGGTGGAGATTCGTAAGGTTGTCCAGTTTGTACTGGACGGATGCGGGACTTTTGCAAGCTAACTTGCTGCGCCGCAGTGATAATCTCTTGATTGGCAGCTGTGAGAATAACATTACTATGTTTGCCCATCACCTCCACGTAAAGGTGAAATAATGGATTTTCGCCAGGACGACGGGCAAATTGCAAATCAAGTACGCGTTCCCAAGGGGCGATCGCCTCGATGCTGATTAAAGCTAAACCACTGAGTTGATGTAAAATTTGCTGGCTAAAAGCAAAAGTATCAGGCTTGCGCGGTGGTGGATCGCCAATACAAATTCGCGCAGCTTGGGGATGCCATGAAATATCTAGCCAGCCTCGTTGTTTGAGCGTACGTAATCCGATCGCGATCCAAAAGCGATCGCGTTGATATACTTGTTCGACCCGCGCCGGTAGCCAAGTTGCACAGATCTCTCTATAAGTAGCCGTTAGTGTTGTAAAGTCAACTGATTGCAAAATAAATTAATGAATATCAATAACTTGTAACTTTGGCTCTATCTTTTGAGCGATTCCTAAAGGTAGAAAAGTAGAAAAACTGAGAACATATAACCTTAAAAGCTGATTTTTGAGTGAATTTTGCCTTGTAAGTCAAAATTTTTGTGGATACCATGAAAGTTAGGTTTTTTGTTGCTTCTCACACAGCGCTTAGCGTTAGTTTGTCATGGACATTCAGCTAATCAACATCGGGTTTGGTAATATCGTATCTGCCAACCGAGTCGTTGCCATAGTCAGTCCAGAGTCTGCTCCCATTAAGCGTATCATTAGCGATGCTAAGGATCGCAACCAGTTGATTGACGCCACCTATGGTCGTCGCACTCGGGCTGTTATTATTACCGATTCTAGTCATGTGATTCTCTCAGCAATTCAACCGGAAACGGTAGCAAATCGTTTTGTAGTGAATCGCGATCATAGTTCGGAATAGTCTACTCAATTGCCAAAAATCAGCGGTACGATGGGAAATATAGCAACGGTCAACATGGTTAGGACATCTTAAAAGTTTTGAGTTTTGAATTGAAGAACTTCTTAATTTAATACTCTTAACGAGTAACTCTGCTCACTCTGACCCTTGACCTCTGACTTGTGCTATGGTTGCTTTTCCTCGTTTGTATTTAATGTAATTTGGATGACGCCAGTTTTATCAATTCAAGGTTCAACTACACCACTAAATTGCCTCCCCGAAGGCAAACTAATTGTCTTGACTGGTCCTAGCGGAGTTGGTAAAGGCACGCTGGTACGCGCGCTGCTACAGCGTCATCCTGAATTATATTTTTCCATTTCTGTGACTACCCGCACTCCTCGTCCTGGTGAAATTCACGGCAAACAATACTATTTTGTTAGCCGCAGCGAGTTTCAACAAATGATTAAGCAAGATAAATTACTTGAATGGGCAGAGTTTGCAGGTAACTATTACGGTACGCCCCGCGATGCAGTTCTCGAACAAATCTCTAAAGGTAAGTGTGTTCTTTTAGAAATTGAACTCGAAGGCGCGCGACAAATTTGTCAGTCTTACCCTGAGGCAAAGCGAATTTTTATTATGCCTCCCTCTTTGGCAGAACTAGAACAGCGCTTACGCGGTCGCGCTCAAGATGCACCAGAAGCGATCGCACGTCGTTTGCAACGCGCTAAAGACGAAATTAGTGCCGCACATGAATTTGACGTTCAAATTGTTAATGATGATTTTGACACTGCTGTAGACGCAATCGCATCTACAGTATTTAGCTTTTGTGGTATTGCTTGATTGCGGTCACAAGTTAAATAGTATCTCAATTTTATATTCAACAAAAAGGCACAAAGACTACTTAACTCCTTTGCGCCTTCACTGCTTTTGGCAAATAATATCCGCATGACGCGGTATTACTTGAATATGTTTTGAATTAATTCAATGTTAGCTAGGATGAAGTAGGCAACTACAGCCCCACCAACACCACCGATTAAAAAGCCACTTGCAAAAGTATTCCAGCCTTCTGTAGTGTCAAAGGTGTCAGGAGGATTTGGGACAGTTACTGTAGCAACTGGTTTTGGTGGGTTACTGGTTGCGTACAACGAGACTGCTAGAGTGGAAATAACAACCATACCTAAAGTAGATAGCAATCCAGCAATATTTGCTACATCAGTATCGCGTAATGGACCTAACTTAGCAAAAGGACCTAGCAGCCAATAACCATGTGCCATACCAACTTCTAGCCCTCTTCTCAAGGGAGTGATACCAGGGCGATAAGCTGGTAAGTTATTGATAAACCACTTGACTAAAGAAGAGCTATTGATTGGTGTTTCCAGATTACCAATTTGAGGATCTCGTCTTGAAGGATAAACAACTTCTTGATTTCGCGGATCGCTGGGACGATTTTTAGATGCATCTATTGCTTGCGCCATATTTATGTCAGTTCTCAATCAGGTAGTGGCATTATTTTATGGTAATAAATGACCCAATCTTTCATACTTTAGTCTTAAATTAAAAAAAATTAATTAAGCTAATGATTAGTCACAAAGAGTACAATTACACATTTCAAATGAGTAAGCGCTATACCATTTTTAAGATGGAAATATAGCGCCTTGTGCAATGAAAGGTAAACTCTTTAAAAAAGAAACTCAAAATCTATTGGCAATAGATAGAGTTTCAAAGTTAAAAAAGCAGCGTTTGTCTCATCAACATCAAACAAGTTTTAAAGAGACAAACACATGTTATTAGCTGCTCTTATTTATGGCAGCGGATGGAAAAGAAGGTCAGGATATAGATAATTAAAGACAATCAACAGAACTGCAGTAAAACTCAATAAAGCAAAAAGTAATACTGGGCTTAAAGAAAGATAGCGGAGTAAATAGTTTTGATTGTCGCCTTTCTTTTGCATGAATCAGTCTCCAAAAACAAATTAATTGAAATCAAACTAGCGTGGAGAAACTGGAATTTCGTCATCCTTGGCAACTAATTCCCCTGAGAGCAATTCCTTAACAGCGGCGAGAGGCCAAGTAAAGCCTGATAGCATTAGTGGCAGTGCTGTAGGCACGTCAATAATGACTTCTCGCATTTCTGTAGAATCGCGCTTTTTAATTGCTTGGAGATAGGCACGTCCTACCCAGCCAATCCAACCGGCAATATAGAGAAAGAGAATGCTAGGAATCAGAAAGTCACCAGCATGATTAAGACGACCATCTACAATCAAGTGAGGTAAGCCCTCAGGACCACATAATTCTTGAGCATAACGCTCAAATCGCTTTTGCCCCGAATTAGGATCAGCAGTCGTATTTCGAGCAGAAGCTGCTCTTTGAATAAATTCTGGAGACTCGCTACAAGGCACTAGTCCTGCACCAACGGCTAATGCCTGTGGGGCAAAATTAAACCATAAACCAATGACAAGAACTAGAGCAAACAATCGTCGCATGGAATTGTTTCCCTTTATTACAAAACCTAAATTTTGTTGTACGATAAGCAGCTTGAACAAACAGGTAAGCGCTTACATGGAAGCAATCATACTCTTGCGTGTGACCCTAGTAAAGTTTGCCGTGGGTAAAGTTTAAGCTACTTAATATAGTTGAATAAATTTTGCTAGTAACTGTTAACTGTTTACACGCAGGTAATACGCCTGTTTTATCATTATGTCAACTGTTTTATCAATAGAAACGAGCTGTGACGAAACTGCAGTAGCAATTGTTAAAAATCGTCAAGTTTGTAGTAGTATTGTTAACTCACAAATTCCTATTCACCAACAATATGGTGGGGTTGTTCCGGAAGTCGCTTCGCGCCAACATTTAGAAATTATTAATCAGGCGATCGCTCTTGCTTTGACGCAAGCAAATCTTACTTGGCAAGACATTGATGGAATAGCAGCCACTTGCGCTCCAGGTCTTGTGGGAGCTTTATTAGTTGGAGTCACCGCAGCAAAAACTTTAGCAATGGTGCGACAAAAGCCATTTATTGGCGTGCATCATCTTGAAGGTCACATTTACGCAAATTATCTGAGTGAACCAAGTTTAGAACCGCCATTTTTAAGTTTGCTGGTTTCAGGCGGTCATACAAGCTTAATCTATGTCAAAGATTGTGGAGTATACGAAACTTTAGGCGAAACCCGCGATGATGCAGCAGGAGAAGCATTTGATAAAGTAGCGCGGTTATTAAAACTTGGTTATCCTGGCGGTCCTGTCATTGATAAACTAGCCCAAGAAGGTAACGCTAAAACCTTTGGGCTACCTGAAGGCAATATTTCACAGCCAGGGGGTGGGTATCATCCTTATGATTCTAGTTTTAGCGGGTTAAAAACAGCAGTTCTACGGTTAGTACAGCAACTTGAAAAAGAAGCACAACCATTACCTGTAGCAGATATTGCCGCAAGTTTTCAGGAGAGTGTTGCGCGATCGCTAACTAAACGAGCGATCGCCTGTGCGCGAGATTACGGTTTAACCACAATAGCTGTTGGTGGTGGTGTAGCCGCTAATAGTGGCTTGAGACATCATTTAACGACTGCTGCTACTGCACACAACTTGCGCGTATTATTTCCCCCACTTAAATTTTGCACTGACAATGCAGCCATGATAGGTTGTGCTGCTGCGGATCACCTCGATCGCGGTCATACTTCCCCACTCACTTTAGGTGTCCAATCGCGATTACCCCTTACTCATGTCATGCAGTTGTACCGAGAGGAAAACTAGTGGAAGTGTGGGAGTGTTGGCGAGTGTTCGAGTAGTAGAGAAATTACTCTCCAACCCTCCTACTCTCAATCCCAATTACCCTACCACCCTCCTACCTGACTACCCTCTGCTTGATTTGTGCTGCTCTAACAACAAGCAAATCTGATGAGCAACGGTTTGCGGATGTTCTACCATTGCCAAATGTCCGCAGTGGGGAATTTCTATCACATTATTGCCACAGGCTTGAAAGAGGGGATGAAAGCTAGCTAAATGGCGGACATACTTAGGCTCCATGATTTGATCTTTGTCACCCGTAATAAAATATACGGGTTGCTGTAATTGGGATACAACTTTTGGCAACAGGTTAATTTCTGCTTCAGTTGTCGAATCTAGTAAAGATCCTAAAGCAGCTTCAGGATGAGCAATAACAAAATCGATCAATCGTTGACGTCCCCAAGCGGGTGCGATCGCTTGAACAACATTAGCACGAGTAAACAACAAATCTAGCAAAGGCAAATAGCACAACCAACGCGGACGATATTTAATGAGTCGCGAACCCCAACTCCGAAATTGGTCAAACGCTTCTTTAAGATAAATCCCACCACCAGCGTTCACACAAATGACTCCCTTAATACGGTCTGGTAACTGCTGGGCTGCCCACAGGGCGATACTACCACCCAATGAATGACCAATTAACCAAGCACTAGTAATGTTGAGTTTTTCGAGGAGAACAACTAAGTCTTGGGCATATGCAGCAGCTGTGTAGCAAGAATAGGGAACTAAATTTGAGATATTTTCTTGAGGTGGCGATTCGCGACTAACATGATTTATTTGAGACTGACCAAAACCACGCAGATCGTAAGCAAGACACTGAAAGTCTGAGGATAATTGCTCAATAATAGGCTGCCAGTATCCACGGCTTAACAGCCAACCGTGGATAAAGACCAAAGCGTGTGAAGAACCTGCGATTGGAGTCGTTAGCTCGTAAGCGTGTGGAACTCCCAGGATTTCAATGGTTGCCATGTTTATATCCTATCCTGAACGCCCCTTACTAAACTGAAGTTTTCTATAAAAGAGTTGTAATTTCTACATAGCTTCATGCATCTCTCAAAGAAGTGAAGATGAGGTTATTAACCCTGTTTTTCTGTCCTAGATGCAGTAACTCAAAGGAAAAACAGTATGATTCCTCTCAAATACGATTCAGCTTTGTAGGGAAAAATGCTACATTTGGGAATAGCTAGTTTCTCACACAGTACCTGGCTTAATTCTGTTCAAAGCTCTCAAACACATTTAACATTTATGAGCATTAGCACTAAATGAATTCGTTTGAGAGTGCCAGATGTATGGCACAGAAAGTGTTACCTAACACAAAAAGCAGAAAAGTGTCAGACTAGTTGGTGCAACTTTAATCATACTTATTTAGCCGAACCACGCTGGCATGGGTTTTTGGAAAAGCTGGTTTAGCGGTTCTGAGTTAACCGCTGGTACCAAAACGACCGCAGATGAGGAGTACGCCATTGCAACTGCAAGTGTTGCTCCAAGTAGCGATCGCCCAGAAAAATCTGGCGAAGGCGATCGCATTATTTTTAGTAGCGAACGTGAAATTGACTTGTACGAACTTGAGGAACTTTGTGATGCGGTTGGTTGGTCGCGTCGTCCGTTGCGCAAGGTAAAAAAAGCCATGCAGCACAGTTTCTTGGTTGCCTCAATGTGGGAAGTTCGCGGTACTCAACGAAGACTGATTGGTTTTGCTCGCGCAACTTCAGATCATGCCTTTAATGCAACAATTTGGGACGTTGTTGTTCACCCATCCTTTCAAGGTAAAGGCTTGGGCAAAGCCCTGATGAAATACACGATCAAAAAACTCAGAAGTGAAGACATCAGCAACATTACATTATTTGCCGATCCTCACGTTGTGGATTTTTATCGTAGCTTAGGATTTATGTCTGATCCTGAAGGTATCAAAGGCATGTTTTGGTACCCCAGCTAAGCGTATTGAAAATTAAATCGTAAAAACTAGCCCCGCTATGCTATACTAGCTAGGGCACAACTCAAATTACGGGATGTAGCGCAGCTTGGTAGCGCGCCTGCTTTGGGAGCAGGATGTCGCAGGTTCAAATCCTGTCATCCCGATACATAACAATATCAATATAATTTCATTGAGCTTTCTTGAAAAATTGCTTACATTTCTGTCAGGCGGAACGATCTGATCGTCGGCAACGTCTGGCTTGGTTATTATCAATTACTCGCTCAATAAGCAAAGCGAGTGGCAAAGCGCTAACATAACAAAAATTACTGCAGCGCGTTTACAAACCAGATACTTTGTCATAATCTATTGGGCGATTAATGCCAGGAGCAGTTATGAAATCAATTTTTCGTTGGGGCGCAGCTTTAGGAATTCTAGGAAGCGCCATCATGGGTTCTACCCTTACAGGTAATCTACGGGCACTAGCTTTGCCGCAAGAGCAAATTTTGCAAAAATTGGGTTCTGTCCCTGTCTTCACTATCACTGACAGCCAAGGTGCTCCTCTTGTCGCAACTCCTCCTCAGAACGCACAAAATCAAAATCAACAAGCTCAAAGTCCAGTCGCTGGCGTTTTTATTAGCCAAAAAGATGCCCAAGCGTTTGTGAACAATCTTAAGAAAACAAATCCACAGCTAGGGAATACAGTAAGAGTTGTCCCTGTGCCACTAGGAGAGGTATATAAACTTGAACAAGCCAACCAAAATCAACCAAATTCATTAGATATTGCTTACATACCCGCAAAACAGCAATTTGATGCGGCTTTAACTCTTTTGCGACAAGGTGGTAGTAACTCAGAGTTACGTAAAGCATGCGAACAAAACAAAAGACAGTTAGAAGATTGTGTAGGAACTCCGCTATTCGTCGCGCGAGCCGGAAAAGAAAGGGGCTACTTGACGATGAAGATTAACCGCCCCCAAGCAAATAACCAGCAAGCAGAAGTTGAAGTTATTCCTTTCTACTTCAATAAAGAAGAATTACAAGGAATGCTCGACCGTTTTAAAAAGCAGCAACCTGAGTTAGCCTCTACGGTTGATATCCAAGTCCTCAATTTAGAAGGAATGTTAGAAATTCTGAAAACTCGCAACGACGAGGGCGTACAGCAAATTGTCCTCGTTCCACCC
The DNA here is from genome assembly GCF_002749975.1 of Gloeocapsopsis sp. IPPAS B-1203. Classification (NCBI taxonomy): domain Bacteria; kingdom Bacillati; phylum Cyanobacteriota; class Cyanophyceae; order Chroococcidiopsidales; family Chroococcidiopsidaceae; genus Gloeocapsopsis; species Gloeocapsopsis sp. IPPAS B-1203. The sequence continues at coordinate 86,864 of NZ_PEIG01000002.1, forward strand.
CAAGAGTCGATTCAGTACGTGCGATCGCTCCAACAACCTGCCGCAGGTGGTCAAAATCAAGCTCAACCCCAGCGTCCAGCACCGCAACAAGCAGCGCCCCAGCGCCGTTAATCTATGAGTCAATTGTCTTGGAAACTTTGCGAGAGCGGAGGAACCCCCGCACGCAAGTTTCCGCTGCTAACATCTGGTTTAGCGCTTTGGCAATGGCGTAGTGCTGCTCAAAAAGCAGCGCTCGCTGCTAATGTGCCTGTCACAGAAGTAGATTGGTTACTGCAAGAAGTCGCCGGATTAGATCGTCTCTCCTTACGCTTAGAATCGTTCAAAAACCTGCCACAGATTCCACTTCAATTATCACTAGAAGAGTTAGAGGATTTATGGCAACGCCGCATCAATGAACACTTACCAGTGCAATACATTACAGGAGTGACACCGTGGCGACATTTTAAGCTGGCGGTTTCCCCTGCCGTATTAATTCCCCGTCCTGAAACCGAGTACATCATTGATTTAGCTGTTGCTGCAGTGCAAAATCATGATTGCCAACTCGAATCAGGACACTGGGCGGACTTGGGAACTGGTAGTGGCGCGATCGCACTCGGACTTGCTCAAGCATTACCAAAAGCAACGATTCATGCGGTTGATTGCAGCGCAGCAGCATTAGCAGTAGCACGCCAGAATGCCCAGGCAGTTGGTCTTGCCCATCAAATTCATTTCTATCAAGGTTCTTGGTGGGAGCCTTTAGATTTTAAAGGTCAGCTGAGTGGTGTGGTGTCAAATCCACCCTATATTCCTAGTCAGCTTGTACCACAACTACAACCCGAAGTCGCACTTCACGAACCCTCGTTAGCTCTAAACGGTGGTGATGACGGCTTAGACTGCATTCGCCATTTGGTAGCAACATCTGCTGACTACCTACAACCTGGTGGTATCTGGCTAATTGAGATGATGGCAGGACAAGCTGAGGTTGTTGCTGCACTCTTGCAAAGTCACGGCAGCTACTGCGATATTGAAATTTATCCCGATCTTGCAGGTATTGAACGATTTGCTTTAGCCTACCGCAGGGGTGAGGAGTGAGGGGTGAGTCATGAGTGACTTGTGCATAAGTTTTGAGTTTTGAATGTTGAGTTTTGAGTTAAAACTTCTTCAATTAACAATTGAACTCTCATAATTCAGCACTGAAGCGAAGCGGGGAAAAGTTATGACTCAAGTTTCTATTACCGAACTCGTAGCTGGGGTACGTTCTGGTTATGTAGTTAGCTTTCCTACAGATACAGTCCCTGCCCTCGCCGCATTGCCAGAAAAGGCAGATTTAATTTTTACATTCAAGCAACGCAGTCAAGATAAACCATTAATTCTCATGGGTGCCCAGGCAAGCGATCTTTGGGGTTTTGTTGCTGAAAGCGACGGAAAAACGCAATGGCAGCAAATCGCTGACTTATACTGGCCTGGAGCATTAACGCTTGTGCTGCCTGCATCAACACGCGTACCTAAACAGGTTAATCCCACTGACCCTAGTACAATTGGATTACGAGTGCCCGCCAACGCGATCGCGCGAAGTATTTTGGCACAAACAGGTCCCTTAGCGACAACAAGCGCTAATTTATCAGGTCAGCCGCCGTTGCAAACAATGGCAGAAATTGCTGCGCAGTTTCCTGATGTCATGACGCTCTCACAATTAGACATTGCAGAAAATAGTCATATCGGTGCTCCTTCTACTGTGGCAAAATGGACAGGTAAAAGTTGGGAGATTTTGCGGCAAGGAGCGGTAGAGTTAGAAGTTTAAGCTTGTATAAAAACGAATGAGCTGGATTAATTGGGTATATCTAGCAACAGGGCTAGGGTTAGGACTGGGAAGTCACAAAGCATTTGCACAACGTGACAAAAAATCGGTTAATGAAGAGAAGTTATTGCAAACGCATCAGCAACTTCCACTCGCGACACCGACTGAATCAGTATTAAAACAACTACGGCAAACTCAGTTAGCATATCAGCTTGCTCAAGAACTTAGTCAGTTCAAAGCTGGCTTTTTAGTACGTACTGCTCACGAACTGCGATCGCCATTAAATAGTCTGATTGGATTGCACCAATTGATTTTATCTGATTTATGCGATAACCCTGCTGAAGAGCGCGAGTTTGTCGCTCAAGCCCAGCAAATGGCACTCAAACTCGTCAAGTTACTTGACGAAATTCTTGATGTTGCCCGCATTGCTAATAACAGCGACACTTTAGAAATTCAGCCATTGCAGTTAACTGCTGCGCTTCAGGAAATTGAGCATCTTACACAGACTTTAGCAGCCAATCGTAATATTAAACTTCAAATATCATCCCTTGATCCTGAAACTTATATTTTGGCAGATCCACAGTGGTTGCGCTTTGTACTGTTAAACTTAGTGGAAACTTGTATCCAAACAATGGAAGCAGGCAGCATTGTCATATCATCTCAACTCATCCCAAATGCTGAATTAGCTTATATTTCCTTCGATGTGCCATTACCAATCGACACTTGGTCTGAATCATTAGATGCAATGCACTTCGAGCAACAAATAAGCTTACAACAAGAAGAAACTCTTTCCCCTGGGTTTAAGCTACTGCTGAATCAGACAGTATTGGAACTTATGCAAGCTAGTCTCAGCTTTTTACCCGTTTCCCCTGTAACAGATATTGAGCCACTAACGCGGATTCAAATTTCTATCCCCCTGGTAATTCCTGAAGCTGAATTTCCTGAGTAGGGAAACCTAACTTTGGTTGGTTGTACAGTACCATCGTGGTATTAGAATTACACTCAAAACCAATTCGTTCGTAAAAGCTCTGCTGGTGAGTTGTCATCAAGTAAACACGTTCTACTCGATTCATGTGTGGATGAGTTAAAACACTTTCCACCAACTTACGCCCTAGCCCAGCACCTCGATAGTCAGGGTGAATCACAACATCCCAAATTGTTGCACGATAAACACCATCTGAAGTTGCTCTAGCAAAACCAATCAGTTTTTCGCCATCCCAGACACTCATCACTGGTTTACTATTACTAATGGCAATACTCAAATCTTCAAGAGTACGATCTTGTGCCCAAAAAGCTGCCACCTGAAATAAATTGTGTAGTTGGTGGAGATTAAGCGGCGATTGGCAATGACCATCTATCGAAATCGAACTATCGCAAAATTGAATGTGGCTGTAGTCCATAGTGTCCTGATTTGAGCTTCGTATATCGTAACGCTTGGTTTATACTTTGCAAAACAAAGTCGTTACTGTGTATAGCCAGTAATCCACAGTAAATTTGCCATAAAGTAAATTTTAAAACTGTTACTAATTAAACGTACTGATATTAATTGGTAATTCGTCATTAAATTAAGAATACTCATTGCCCAACCAAGAACGGAACCGGCTAAGTTGAAATATCGAAAATTGCAACGACACAAAACACAACGAGAATGCCAGCAGATTATCCTCGCGACATGATTGGTTACGGGCGCAAGCCACCACACCCCCAATGGCAAAACCAAGCACGGGTTGCCGTGCAGTTTGTGATTAACTACGAAGAAGGGGGAGAGACTTGCATCTTACACGGCGATCAAGCATCAGAAACATTCCTATCAGAAATTGTTGGCGCAGTTCCTTTAATGGGGTTGCGACACATGAATATGGAGTCAGTCTATGAGTATGGCAGTCGGGCTGGCTTCTGGCGACTGCATCGAATTTTTACTGAACGCAGAATTCCGGTTACTGTCTATGGAATTGCTATGGCACTAGAGCGCAACCCAGAAGCAGTTGCAGCTATGCGCGAAGCTGATTGGGAAATTGCCAGTCATGGCTGGCGTTGGATTGATTATAAGTATTTTGGTGAAGCAGAAGAACGCGAACATCTACACAAAGCGATCGCTATTCACACACAAGTGACAGGTAGTCGTCCTCTAGGTTGGTACACTGGTCGCACGAGTGCTCATACACGCCGATTGGTGGTAGAAGAAGGTGGCTTTCTCTACGACTCAGACAGCTATGCAGATGACTTGCCTTACTGGATACAAGACTATGGCAAACCTCATCTTGTCATTCCATACACCTTGGATAATAATGATATGCGCTTCGCCACAACTCAAGGTTTTAACTCAGGCGATCAGTTTTTTGCCTATCTCCGCGATGCCTTTGATGTTTTGTATGCCGAAGGCGAAACTGCACCCAAAATGATGAATGTAGGATTACATTGCCGCTTAGCAGGACGACCTGGACGTGCAGCTGCCCTAGCTCGTTTTCTAGATTACGTGCAGCAACGCGATCGCGTCTGGCTCTGTCGCCGCATTGATATTGCTCAACATTGGCACCAATATCACAAACCCAGTGATAAATAACTCACGCACCAATTGAGAGTCAATCAGAATCGCTCAAATGGGTGAATTGTTGTCTATGCCACTTGAAGTATCATAGAAATATATTCAAAAGTATATTTCACTACAGAAAATAAATACTATAGTATGAACAACAAACAGTATTCACCCAAAAATAAAACGAGCAGTGCAGCAGAGTTGTGGCAATTGCTGCAAGCCCTATGTCACAGGATCGGATCTTGGATGATTTACAAGTCGGAATATCTACAGCGTAGCAATTCTGCTTATAAAGATCGGTATGCACACAAGGCACGTTTTTACACTTATCTACCATCCGCAGAAGAAGAACGCGATTGGTTAGAATCTCATTACACAAATTAGATGAATTTGATTCGTAATAGGCTATGCCCCGTTACGCTAACGCAGTTATCTGTTTTCTTCTGCACGTCTGCTATATCTTGACGCCACTAACACGAATCAGGTATGTGATCTGAGCTACACTACATAGCTGGTATTTTGCTAAAACTGGGAACGACTCATGTTGAAATACTAGCGGGCACAGATGCCAAATCGGACGCTGAATTTGCAAGGCTTACTCAAGTTATTTCTTCAATCTCACTGCCCACTTTGCCAGCGTCCTACTCCACAAGAATTTTGTCAAGACTGTCATAGACAGCTGCAACGCTGCAAACTTACTAATCATCACTATTTCCAGCAAGAATTACCAGTTTTTGCTTGGGGAGACTATAGAGGTACGCTCAAAAGTGCGATCGCTGCTTTGAAGTACAACAATCAACATCAAATTGCCAAGCCACTGGGTCAATGGTTAGCACAAGCATGGCTCACTTCGCAACCTGACAAAAAATTAGTTGTTGTTCCTGTACCATTACACGCCGACAAGTTAAAAAAGCGGGGCTATAACCAAGCTGAACTACTAGCAGAGAGTTTTTGCGATTTTACTGGATTCGCTTTGCGATCGCATGGTTTAAAACGAATCAAAGCAACAGAGGCACAATTTAGCTTATCTGCATCAGAAAGAGAACAAAATTTAGCAACAGCGTTTTCACTAGGAACAGAATTTCAGCGCCAACGTCCAAAATATCGAGTTCTATTGCTAGATGATATTTATACTACTGGAGCAACAGTACGTTCAGCGGTTCAAACTTTACAAAAACAAGGAATATCTGTGTATGGTGCCGTTGCAATCGCCGCTCCTAGTAGAAATATTCTCAATGATAAAAGTGAGAACAAAGTAATGTAAAGTTTAATATGTTATTTCTCCTGATTAACCTTTATTCTTTGCGTTTGTGCCCTGCAGCAAATTAATGAAAGCATGGGCAATGTATGAAAACGCCACTTATAATAAACCCACCTAAGCCGTTTTGCCGGAATACTGCGCTAAATGATAATAAAAGCTTGTGCAACAAGGTTGAGCCGGATAGTGCTTCCCTTGACGTTGCTTGCAGTGGGAACAAGTTTTGTTCCCTCAGCGATCGCTCAACAAACCAGATTATACAATCCTATTCCTTTGCCTTCTAGTAATCAAGTTTCTGATACGCTCTCAGAACGAGATATTCCTACAGGAGATGGCGGATTTGCCCGCGATTACTTAGTAAGATTCAACCAAGGCGATAATATCGCGATTGATTTAGTATCAGATCAATTTGATACCATTGTTGCCTTGATGTCACCTGAAGGCGCTACGCTTGCAGAAAATGACGATGGTCCTGATGGTACGACAAATTCTTTACTTTTTACTCGCATTACACAAACTGGAAATTACATTGTTCGTGTCCGTTCATTTGGTGAAACTGGTGGAGGAGCATTTACCCTGCGAGTGACAAGACTACGACCGATTTGATGAGTTTTGAGTCCTAAAGAGTTTTGAATTATGTTAGCGTAGCGGTGCCTTAGCACGTTTTGTTAGCGTAGCGGTGCGTTAGCACGTTTTGAATTTTCTTAACTCACCCCTCACTCCTCACCCCTCATAACTCTGCTTTTTAGTGTTGTAGTGCTGTTAGTACACACAATAATAATGCTTCTGTCCATTCTACGACTGCACCGTAGGTATCTCCGGTATGTCCTCCGAGTTTGTGATTGAACCAAGCGCCAGTAAGAAAAGCGATCGCACTTCCACTGATCGCTATCATTACACTACTCATAACGTCATTGTGAAGTAAGATTCTGAAGCTACTCAACCCCAGTAACAACAACAATGCCAGTAAAATGTCGCGTGGGTGTAAAGCAGCTTTATGAAAAGCACCTTTACCTGTTGGTTTTAAGTAAGAATAGCGGGCGATCGCAAGTTGCTGTCCCCAGCGTCCCCAACCACACGCAGCCATCAATGCGAACCAACGATCAGAACTGATCTCACTCAATGCCGCAGTTTTTAGAACTAATAAGGCGATCGCTGCCATAGCCCCAAATGCTCCGGTAGCACTATCTGCCATCACCTGTAACCTTTTTTGCGGATCTTGTACAGCTAGCCCATCAGCAGTATCCATTGCCCCATCTAAGTGGAGTCCACCAGTCAGAGCAATCCAGCTGATGATAACTAATACACTACGTGTGAGCATAGGTATGCCAACAAAGTTCAATCCTGTATCCAAGAGTCCTAAAACTCCTCCAATAACTAGTCCTACTAGCGCTACATATCGAGATACACCACAGAACTCTAGCGTCGTCGCAAAAGGTATAGGAAGACAAGTATAAAAAACGAAGGCAGCTGCTAAATCAAACCGTAGTTGATTCCACCATTGTTTATCCACCGCAGCTATCCATCAAAACAAATTGCAGAAAAATAAATAAAAAATCAGACATCAGCAGCAGGATCGCTGCACAAAACTTGAGATAAGATTGACAGGGACAGAGCATTAATTGTCTGTTCTTTCTGTCATCTTACCTTTTCTATGCCTCTCTAACTGAGCTTCTACCTTATTTATCTGCCAACTTACATTTTTAGAGGTAGTTTGTTCTTAAAATATTTCAACCAAGGACACAATCTACGCCTAATCTATATAGAATTCATAGGTATCTCAATGTATAGCGTCAGCAGAAAGTTATTTAACTAGTACACTACTTGTTCAGGAAAGCACTTCCCCTTTCGTTTGTATTCTCTGTAATTGCTAAAAGGCTGTTTGATTATGAATCACCATAGCTCCGACACTGGGTTGCCAGCACCGTGCATTATTCACACTGGTATAGTCGTCAACAAGATAGATATGCGGAGACTGCTGGCTGATTTAGGTCGCGTCCGCTATTTGCATATTCAGGAAGGTAAAATACAAAGCGAGGGCGAGGGAGATGTGGTAGAGGTGATTGCTAACCCAAGTCAGTCTACAATTGTAGCCAATCAAGCCCTATATCTAAACGTTTATAGTTTTGATTATGTAGAACTACAACAGTCACCACAACAAGAAACTTATTTTGATTTAATCCAAGATAGCCGATGCTTGCGCTTGATTCCGTTGTCTACTCCTATGCAAGAACGAGCTTCGCGGAATTTTAATGAAACGGCTCTTGAAGTTATGATGGATCAAGTCTTTTCGGCAAGATGGGATGCAGAAAGTGACGATGATGGTGCTTGTCCATTTTAAGCAAGCGATTAGCAATTAGCAATTAGCTATTAGCGAGTTAGTGATTTTCCTTTGTTTGTTCAACAGTAACTTTTATTTTGAGTGAGAAATTTTTGTTTCAAGTTTTGGCTGAGTGCAGCCAAACAGAAGCACGGGCTGGGCTTTTTCTGACACCACATGGTATTGTCGAAACACCACGGTTTATGCCAGTGGGAACGCTAGCTAATGTAAAAACAATCACCACAGCGCAACTTGGAGAAACAGGAGCGCAAATGGTGTTAGCGAACACTTATCACCTCCACCTCCAACCTGGCGAAGAGATTGTAGCAAAAGCTGGCGGTTTACACTCATTTATGCAGTGGCATGGACCAATGCTTACTGATTCAGGTGGATTTCAAGTTTTTAGTTTAAGTGAATTGCGGCAAGTTACTGATGAAGGTGTCACTTTTCGTTCGCCGCGTGATGGTCAAGTTATTCATATCACACCAGAAAAGTCTATTCAGATTCAAAATACTTTGGGTGCGGATGTGATTATGGCGTTTGATGAATGTCCGCCCTACCCTGCAAGCCGTACAGCAGTTGAAGCCGCAACAAATCGAACTTACCAATGGTTAGAACGCTGTATCGCTACTCATCAGCGTCAAGATCAAGCATTATTTGGAATTGTGCAAGGTGGCATTCATTTAGATTTACGCGCGCAAGCTGCTCAGGCACTTGCTAAATTGAATTTACCAGGATATGCAATTGGTGGCGTGAGTGTCGGAGAACCACCAGAACTGATTCATCAGATAGTCAAAGCAACCGCGCCGTTTCTCCCGCGTGAAAAACCACGCTATTTGATGGGTGTGGGTACATATCGTGAAATGGCGCAAGCTGTAGCCGCAGGCGTTGATTTGTTTGATTGCGTGATTCCTACACGATTAGCGCGACATGGTGCGGCATTGGTACAACAGGGGAATCGTTGGAACTTAAAAAATGCTCAGTTTCGCGAAGACTTTACGCCCCTTGATGAAACATGTCCGTGCTACACATGTCAAAATTTTACACGAGCGTATTTGTGTCATTTGGTGCGATCGCGCGAAATTTTAGCTTACACACTTTTGAGTATTCACAACATCACTGAACTCGTCCGCTTTACCCAACGTATGCGCGAGGCAATATTAAGCGATTCCTTCACAACTGAATTTGCACCTTGGCTGACACAAGCAGAAGATTGAATATATTCATGTCAGCAAGCTTGGGATGTGCGATCGCTGTGATGTGTTTTGTAGAATAAATATCTTTTTGCGAAAAGCTAGATACTATTCATAATTCAGTTTAGCTAACATTTTGTTAAGCTTTCAAACGAATCACCCGACTTTCTGCATTGCCATCTACAGTCAATCTATAAATAAAGATTCCAGGGGGTAAAAATTCCCCCGCATCATTTTTACCATCCCAGACAACAGATTTTTGACCAGCACTCGGATGAGTTTCATCAACTAGTTGGCGAACATAAGCACCAAACTGATTCCAAATATCAATCGTGACTTTGTTGACATTCTCCGGTAACGTATACTCGATCGTCACTGCTTTCTCAAATTGTTCTGGCGCGTTTGTTGTCAAAAATCTTAAAGGTGCAACTCTCTCCACCACAGGGGCTGTTACTGGTGCAGTAGAATACTTGTAAACAGTCTTGCCTGAAGCATAGCCGACAGTCACGGGATTACCAAAAAATCGGAAGCGATTGATAAATTGTCCGATCTGATTGGCATCTTGCCAATTTTTTCCACCATCTTTGGTTTCGCTGCTAAAACCTCCTTCAAAGTCAGCATCTCCCCAACCACCAACCCAACCTTGGTTCTCATCAACAAATCCTATACCTTCGAGGTTGGCATTTCCTTGAGGATCGTTGATACGAAGTCTCGTCCAAATTTTTCCACCATCTATTGTCTTGAGAATTGCGCCTTGATTGAAATTTTCCAGCGAGACAAATCCAACATTTGCATTGAGAAACTGAATTTTCCAACCCCATTCTCCTAAAGGAAAAGAGGTAATATCGGCGACTCGGTTTACCCAAGTTTTTCCTCCATCTTCTGTATAGAGAACTACTGGAATAACATCATCGCGACTAGGATTAGTAATAGTCGGATCGGCTTTTCCACCAACAACCCAGCCACAATCCTCATTCATGAAATAGTTATCAACTAAAAGTGTGGCATATTCGCTCATATCCAACGCAGTCCAAGTTGCTCCACCATCGATAGTCTTAACTATACGCGGAGGGCGATTAGGAAAGTTAGTTCCCGAACCGTAAACAACTGATTCATTCACAACTGAAAGACCGCAAATTGCTGATGGGGCAAGTTCGGGAAGAATATTGTCTATCAACTGCCAATGTTGACCGCCATCTGTAGTAGAGTATAAACGTTTTCCTGCTGTTAGCGTTCCAGCCCATCCTTTTAAGGGATTAGCAAAACCAATACACCTTAAGTAAACACTATCCTGCAATTGTTGCTCCCAGGTATTGCCGCCATCGGTAGTTTTGATGATTTGACCGTTACTGTTAACTGCCCAACCTACCAAAGCGTCGATAAACCAAATATCATCAGTTCTCGAACTAGCTATAGGTGCATTAGTAGGAAACCATTGTAAGTTTACAGATGTCATGACAAATATTGCCTCTTGCTTAGGTATACAGTTATTTGGATTACTGAGGAAAATTACTATCTTTCCACTGCTGGAATAGGTTAATTCTTGCTTCTGTCCAAGGTCCTTCGGGAAGTAAAGGCATAGACTTGGAAGCTACCGAGTCTAAAATTTCGTCTGCATTATTTTTCACAGCCTCATAATCACCAAGATTGACGGGAAATCGCGGTTGCGACTTCATATGAGCTACATCCATTGGAGAGAATAATTGAGAAATCCCGTTAGTCCAGGTTCCCCCATTGGGTTCGGGAGAAATGGTATGCGCGATGTTCTTCAGCGACACTGAAACCTCTGTTAAAGCTGGTCGCAATTGAGGAAAAGGTTGAGTTCTCGCGTCGTTAATCAGCGCGTCACAAGCTTGGGCAATTTCTTGCAGCCTCTCTTGGAAAAAGATCCAAGCACTACGCATCTGCGGAAGCAACTGCACATCTGCATAGACTTCAAAACTTGGACCTGCATTCATACCTAGAAAGCCTTCGCCTGCTGGTAATTGAGTGATTGCTTTAGCCAAAGGAGAAATGCCAAAAGGCATCAGACTAATAAACGCACTCTTGAGAACGTACATCTGTTCGTCGTTTTCTTCGGTGTGGGCAAAGAAACGTAGGAGTATCTGCAACATCACCTCATAAAGAGCAACAAAGATCTCTACTACATCGCGGCTTAGGGTATCGGTAATAATATTCGCACCAGGAGTTGTATTATCTTGCTGAAGACTTAAGAGGGGGTTTTCAATGACTGGACGAGTCGGTTGAAAATTGGCATCGTTCTGCAATTCTGCTAAATACTCTTCGCGAATTTTTGTGAATTTAGTAAAATGACTGTCATCTCTCTGGGCAGGAGAACCTTCGCCCTGTACGACAATGAGATCGATCGCTTTTATTGCTGAATCCAAGTCTTTAACCTGAATCATCTCTTTAAAAATTCCCGTTGCTTGAGCTTCAGGCGAGCCAATAAATAGTTTTTGCCCGATAGTTTCAAAGCCTTGGCGGATGAGTCCGTAGAGTTCACCAATCGTGTTATATTCCAGTTTTCTTGGCAGTAATGGTTTTGGTAGAGTCAACAATATTAGTAATTCTTCGTCTCTAATTCTTTGACAAAACTGAGTCCAATTCTCTCTTTGTTCCTCATTGTCAAAATGATTTGGTAATTCAAAACAAATATAGCGGTTCAGCGTGGTTTCATTGAAAGGAGCTAGTTTGAATTGAAGTTTTAAAGATGTATAGGTTTTAGCCTGGGGAAAATTTGCACGGCGGAAATATGGTGCTCCTCCTATGGCTGTGAGCAGATTGCTAGCTAGGGCTAGATGCAGCATTTCCTGCACGGAAATTTCATTAATTGTCCGTCGCCACCTATTAATTTTATTTAATTGAGCTTGAGAAATTCCTTCATCTGTAGATTCTTTTAAACTAAAGGCGGTAAAAAGATATTGGCAAGCAAGCGAATGTTCTAATTCTGCTGCTTGGGAGAGAAGATAAAGCAAGTCTTCTCTGGTTTTGACTTGATTGTCTGTACTCATATTGGGTAATGGATAATGGGTAATAGGTAATAGGAAAGCTGTTAGCGTTTAGCAGTTAGCAAGGGGAAAAAAGCTAGTCGAAGAAACCGCTAATTACTAATTGCTGCCAATGACCGATCACCCGTTGCAAAACAACTATTGATATCAAATCTGGTTGATTACTGATGATTAAAATGGTGAGTGAAGGTGACTCTTTTACTAACACTAACCACTAGCAACAATATCGTTACTGCTTATAAGCATCACGTCGCGCTTTGATCGCGTCTAAGACTCGGTTGGTTACATTTCGTTCTGACAAGGTTTGCAACAACTTATCTTGAATATCAACCGCACCTTGCACATCCCCTTGTTTGTGCAACCAATTGCTAAATCGGTCTACATAGTCTTTGTAGTCAATATGCCCAAGCGATCTAGCAGCCATTGCTGGGCGATCAGTCAAAGCAGCCCCAAATTCCTGACGCGCTTCCTCAACATGGGGAGAAATCACTTTGATTTTGGGATGATTGGGATCGTCTAAGTCTAAGATTTTGTATTCCTTGGCGCTGGCGCAAGCTAAGGCTACCTCTGCATGGAAAGCAACGGCGCGATCGCTCAATTTTGTTGATACTTCTCTAAGAGTATCGTTGCCTTTAACCAACACCTGGCTACCATCAAATGTGAGAATACGTCCAACATCTTCAGAGAAAAAGTCCTGCGCTAGAAATTCTTCGTCGTAACTTTGTGGCGGCGCAATCCGCAACCTCAGCGGGTTGGAAACCAAGTCTTCTTCGGTATCTTCTTGGTGTAAGGCTACTTGAATTGTATAGTAACCAGGTTCGGCAATTTCCCAACCACCCTTACCCACAGAAGCAAACAGCGATTCGTATGTTGATTCTCCAGGCATCAAAACACGGAGTTGGGTTTTCCAGCAATACTGAGCATAGGAAGCAAACTGACGAGCGGGTTGACTATCTTTCTTGATAATCACAATCATGTGGTCGAGTTCGGACAAGAGTTTGTCACTGATCAGCTGGGGCTGGGATGAAATATTGGTTAGCTTCAACTCCAAAACCACTGGCTCTAAAAACTCGAACAAGGCTTGCTGACGATTAACGCGCAATTCTAAATTAAGTGACGGTTCGAGAGACACTTTAGCCTGCTCAAAAGCGTGATTGTCAAACCAATCTGCATTTCCTTGCTGCACAAATCGGAAAGGCGCGTGCCGCATGAACAGTAGTTCTGCATCGCTGAAGCGATACTCAAATTTGCTGAAAAATTGCAATTCCTGTGCCCTGCCGTTGCCCTGCTGTTCGCCTCGGGGATAATGGTAGGGATAGTTCATGAAACTCAATGCTTCCGGCTCGTTAGCCAGAGGAATCCAAAAATTGCCCAAAGCTTTCTGCCAAGAGTGAGCCAGATTGAAGGCGTGTCCCATTTCATGAACAGCAGTCCAAAAACGCATCCGATTCACCCATGCAGTTGGCGCAGGGTCGCCTGTTGGTGGCTGCGAAATAAAGCTATTGTAAAAGAGTGCAGTTCCTTGCCGGTGATTGGAACCAATGTCATCAAACATAATCCCACCTAGGCTTTCCCCCTGTTCGTGGATCGATGCAAACAGAACCCACATTGACGATTGAGGTCTATTTGCAAACCGCGACCAATGGATTTGCATAGCATCGTGCATTTCATTGTCGCTCCATCTTGCTTCTAGTCCTGGTGGTAGCCCAGCAATAGCTGCACTTTCCCTTGACTTAGTAACGGCAAAGCCAGTGCGCTGGTACACTGTCTCAATCGAGAGGTTTTCTTGAAGTAGTGTTGCTGGTCGGTTGGGATGCGCGTGAGTGTCAATTTCAGTTAATGGCGTGATGCTTTCTTCAAAGTCGAACTCAAACTCTACCGCATGAAAGTCGGGGGATTTGTACTTATAGGTCAAGGCGCGATTCGATACACCTGCCACTGAAAAAGTGACTGTGGCACTGCGCTGGTCGGGAAACGGACTGCGTTGCACTTCAATATTGAGGTTGGTGTAGGGGAAAGAAGCCGTGTCTCCATCCTTGTACCAAATGTCACCAGTCCACGAATTCAAGCCAGTATTGGTGAGATTAGCAATCCAATGGGTTCTGAAGGCGATTGAAAAGAAAAATGTACCACTTGCTCTCATAAGTGGATAGCGTCCATCCACATCCAATCGCAACTCTTGGGTAGATGCTGGTTGCAGAATGGGAGTAGGATTGGGAAGATTTATCTCATTACTCAACTCATAAAGACCACTAACTAATTCGTCCATTTGAACTAACTCCTGTAATCATAAGTATCTAAATCGCTCGTCTGATACATGGAAGACGATTTTGTCATCAGCGGTTATCGAAACCCCCAAATAGGTCAAAGCAGAGATTTCTAGAACAGTAGATTGTGCTAGCTTTTTCTGTGGCAGTGTCACTTCCACATTCACCAAACCTTCTGGAACATTCGTTTCAAAAGAAGCTGCAAGTCCAATTTGAAATCTTGTTTTCACTTGCGATGCATGAAATGCTTCTTCACCATTGACTTGAATGATGACTTCATCATTGAAAAAACCATCTTGTAAAGCAATATGTAGTAATGTCATTAGATCTCTAGCTACTCAAGAAATCATCTGAAACGAGGCTGTGGAAAAATTAAGGTTGTTCTTGTTTCAGCAATTATTGGCGACTAGTTTCAAGGCTCAATCGTTAACGATCATTGAGGGTCTCCGTCTTTTAGAATGAAGTTCATCATTTCTCTTTTAATGACGATTCAACTTGACAATTTTTCTGCAAACTGAAGTTTGGGCTTTCCTAAGTTTGCGAGTATAATGTATCAAAACACGCAAAAATACCAGCCAATAAATGCTAAAATTTTTGTATTACTAAATGGACAATCTGTTTATCAACAGACACTTAGAAAAGCTATAATTTTCAAGTTTTTGTCTTGCATACTTCTCCAGACCACATCGTTAAAATTCCCCAAAAAGACTCAAAACTTAACACAAATTCTTAGTAAGGGTTAACCTCAAGCAGGGTTCTCAGTACAAGACAAAAACTGAAGATACTCTACAAATTTTCAGAGCTGTTCAAAGCCATAACTGAAAGATACCCTTGATTCTGCGTCCATATTTTTTTATGGTGAGCGACCTGAGTTGATGCCAATATTTACTCATTAGGAAAGCCCAGCACAAAACTAACGACAGCAGAACAACTCTTCAAACTGACAACTGACTTTTTTTAATCAGTAGTGTCTATAATTTGGAGATATTAGCCACAGTTATTGGTAGCAAGTGCATTTCAAAATTAAGTAGTAGAAATAGCTCGTGAATTTGAGCAAGATGTACTACCATATACCGATTACTGTTTATCACAATCCAGCATCTCCATCAACTGAGGACACATTGAACAAAGTTCGACTTAACAGCTTGTTTACTGGAAGTCGGTGTATGAGGAATACACTAAATCTCCTGCATGAATGCGATTACGAATGAATTCGCGGCTAGTAGACAAAGTCCACTTGCGTGGACTCATTTCAGTGTGCGCTCGTCACACTTTGTTTCAGTAGCCCTGACTTCAGTCTGAGGGCATCTACGATTCAGGCTAAAAAATTTCACTTCATAACAACTATGGGTAGTTCAGTCAATACGATGAAATCGACACTGTTAGTATGGGATGCAGTTGCGCTCATTGTTGGTGTTGTCATCGGTGCAGGGATTTTTGAAACCCCTTCTCTTGTCGCTGGCAATGCCACTAATAGCACTATGGCGCTGCTGATGTGGTTGTTGGGCGGTGGAGTATCCATAGTTGGTGCTTTATGCTACGCGGAACTCGCAACAACGTATCCTCATCCAGGTGGTAACTATTACTACTTACAACGTGCTTTTGGTAGTAGTCTTGCTTTTCTATTTGCTTGGGCGCGGTTAGCAGTTATTCAGACAGGTTCGATTGTACTGTTGGCATTTGTGTTCGGTGACTATGCCTCGCAATTATGGCGTTTGGGAACTTATTCTGCTTCAATTTATGCAGCAGTGGCGATCGCCTTACTCACTGGTTTGAATATTCTTGGCGTACGACTCGGGAAATGGACACAGAATTGGCTAGCAGCAGCCCAAATCCTCGGCTTAATTTTACTCATTTTCTTTGGACTTGCCTTTGCTACACCCGCAGCAATAGCAACAGCGCCTGCAACAACATCGTCAGGAAATTTTGGTTTAGCGATGGTGTTTGTGCTATTAACTTACGGGGGTTGGAATGAAGCTGCGTACATTTCCGCTGAGTTACGCAATGTACAACAAAATATGGTGCGATCGCTGTTGTGGAGTATTGGCATTATTACGACAATCTACTTGTTAGTAAACCTAGCTTTCTTGCGGGGTTTAGGTTTGGCAGGTATGGCAGAATCTGAAGCATTAGCAGCACAATTAATGCGTCAATCAGTAGGCGAACCAGGGGCTGTGTTTATTAGTTTGCTTGTTGTTGTGACAACTTTGTGTTCTACTAATGCAACAATCTTTACGGGTGCAAGAACAAACTATGCTTTAGGACGAGACTTTCCGCTATTTAGCTTTTTAGGACAATGGAGAATGCGCGGAAATACACCAGCTGCAGCATTACTTGTACAGGGAGCGATCGCATTATTACTGGTGCTACTTGGCACAATTACCCGTAATGGCTTTGAAACAATGGTAGACTATACCGCACCTGTCTTTTGGTTCTTTTTCTTACTGACAGGTGTGTCGCTGTTTGTTTTACGGAGGCGCGATCGCGATGTTATCCGTCCATTTCGCGTTCCGCTATATCCATTAATTCCGCTATTGTTTTGTGTGTTCTGTGCTTATATGCTGCAATCCAGCTTGGCTTACACCGGAGTTGGGGCGTTAGTAGGTGTCGCAGTTTTGCTAGCTGGTGTACCGTTATTATTTATCGCGCGATTCATGCGTGACCATAATTCAAGGAGAGAGTAATGCAGTTACAACGAACAGCATGGGTGCTGATGGCAATTAGCGTTTTCATGGGAGTTGCTGGATGTGACTCACCAACCCTCACAAATGCACAAACACCTCAAGTAGAAACTCCTACTCAAAGTCCCGAACGCCAACCTGACGTTGTTTACGTACCAACTCCACAGGAAGTGGTAGACGAAATGCTAACGCTTGCCAAAGTTACTAAAGATGATGTCATTTATGACTTAGGTAGCGGTGATGGCAGAATACCAATTACGGCAGCACAGAAGTACGGTACTCGCGGTGTAGGGATTGATATCAATCCCGAACGGATTCAGGAAGCTAACGAAAACGCTCAAAAAGCTGGAGTCACAGATCGCGTTCAGTTTCTGCAACAAGATTTATTCCAGAGTGACTTTAGTGAAGCAACGGTGGTAACACTTTACCTATTACCAGAACTGAATGTAAAGCTACGTCCTCAGTTATTCAAACAACTCAAGCCAGGTACGCGTATTGTTTCCCATGACTTCGATATGGGTGACTGGAAACCCGATCAAGTTGTACAAACGCAAGAGGGTTCTACAATCTACTACTGGGTAATTCCTGAACAGATTCCAGCTAATTTACGCGATACTGACTCAAGTACATAGTGGTTAGTGATTAGTGACTAGAAAAGAGTTAGAAATTAGCAGAAGGGCAAGTATCAGACGAGGCAATAACTTTGCATTTTGAACAAGGAGCTATTCTATGAATCGCTATATGTTCGTTGGAGGATTACTGCTCACAATAATTGTGTTTGTACCTGTTGCGCAAGCCGAAACAGCATCAAATGCTATGGTAGTTCGGTCTACTAACAGAAAACTGACACCGTTTACCCTAGTTTCCTTAGCTTATCAAGGGCATTATCGCCGTCAAGGTATTCGCGGATATAGTGGAATGTTTGCAGATAGCAATGATGGGCGAATCAGTGCGAAAAAACTCGTACAGGTGGCAGTTAATGCTGGAGAACTGCCCACAGAGACTTTAAGCGATCAAGGATTTATTAATGCCGTTGAAGCAAATCTAGACGCATTAGAAATTCCTAATGCACCATAATTCTGAGCATTCTTAGCCCGAAGGCGACAACAGCAACGCTTCAGTCAATGAGTTTTGTCTATTACTGTGGCTGGAGCGATCGCCTAACTCTTCTTTTAGAAATTAGACACTTATTAATTTTCTTCGGGATTTTACTATCTCAGGTGTATGCCTATTTTTATCATCTTGTCCCTGAAATCCGAGCCTTTCATAAACACTACCACCTATCCCAGGGATAACTTCTCCTTTGGAAGTCCGCTGATTGTCTTTAGCAAAATAAAAGAATCGAAACTTATCGTAAGTAGATTGTTCGAATGCATTACGTAGTTTTTCTTCTGCTTTATGATAAATAACTGGAGCTACTATAAAAATATTTTCAGGTTTGATATTCTGAATTAGGTTAATAAGATTAGTTTTAACTACACAGGCTCCCGAAATAATAGACTTGACGATAATTAAATAGTTAACAGCACTTGATGGTTCTTGATATTTTCTTAAAATTGGGGCAACAGTTATATCTTCAACTTCAAACGGAGAAAAACGCTGATTCCAAAAACACGCAAAAGCAACGTTTGGAAGCTGCTTTTCTAGACGTAAGAGCATACCTTTGGCTAGAAAATCAGCATCTTCAACTGTACAGGCGAGATATACATTGCATTGCTCGTGACTAATTTGAGCCAAGATTACATCACCCAGAGCCATACCAAGTTTAACCATAGTGGTTCTGTAAAGCTCTGGCGCACTACTTTCATCGGCTAAAGTGTTTAGCAAAACTTTAATACTTTCGTTGGCAAACTCTGAGTAGGTTCTTGTCATATACTTGCAGGTAGAAATTCCTCAAGTTCATCGAAGCAAGTAGGTTTACGTTTCTTAATACATTGCTGAAATTTTCTAAACTGTTCTGTGTCACAACTATAGGGAAAAGTGCCGAGGTCAAGTCCGTCTTTGTACTTCCAATGTAGAAACCCCTTAGTCAGATTATATTGGAAATCCTCGATCTTGCTCAAAATATTTTCAACTTCAGGGTCTAACTGCCATTCTTTGCTGAAAGAACGAATAAAGGAAGGTGTCGATGCTTGAGCTTTTTTTAAAATGTCCTTAACAGAATTGGACTTAGTGCTAGAAGTCCAGGCTCCTAGTAACACAGATGCTACACATTCAATCTTATCTGGATCTGGATTATCAAAAGCACACAGGTACTCGATAGCATGTCGAAAGGAATCTTCTTTTTTAAGAACTTCTTCTAAGCTGTCCTCATAGGGGAAGTAAATTACTCGGCTATACTGCTCGAGAGAAGTTGGAATGTCTGCCTTTAACTTATCTAGGAGATACTGGTAAGAAACTACTAAATGTAATTCTGATTCTTTTGATTGCGACTTGTTCAACTGATACTGCTTGTGAAAGTCATCAGCTATTGATTGATTAGTTTTTTTACCTTTATCCCAAGTGATATCCGAACTATTTTTAAGCTGATAGTGCCAAATTATGTTTTCATTTACATATTCAATGATTAAATCGTCAACAAATGCTAAAACTTGACTCGATATTTGTATCTCTTTATGCTCTTCAAGCACTTCTGGGGATAGAAGCGCTATTCGATAAACAGCAAAGTAATTTTCGTATGTGTTACCTTTCGTGTTATTGCTTCCACCACGATTTTTATTTTTTAGATATTTGAGATCCTTATCACCAAAAAGCTCTCTAATCCGTGCCTCTTGATCCATCTGCAATATTTAAATAAATTTAGGCGAGTACAAAAGTACTTATTAAATTCATCCTATTCTATCTGTCTGTTACCAGTAGCAAATTTGTGTAGTTCAACATACACTTTTATATTGAAGAGTACAGAAAACAGCAAAAGCAGCAACAAACAACTCTTGTGTTATGAGGTGATACGAAATCTGAGTCAGCCTATTTGCTGTAATACGTAGATACGCGATCGCTTTGGGCGCTACGCTTCGTGTAATCTCGCTAGTTAAGCTTAAAACTTTTTACAATGACTTTGCTCTACCAAAGCGTGTTAAGATACTTATCGATTATGAAAGCTGTGTTGAAAAGGTTGATTTAAACATGGAAGCTGCAATGTTGTTAGCAAAACTCCCAGAGGCTTATTCGATCCTAGATCCCTTGGTAGATGTTCTTCCTATTATTCCAGTATTTTTCTTGTTGCTCGCTTTTGTTTGGCAAGCGGCTATTGGCTTTAAATAAGAATAAATTACTATACAAGATTTCATCGGACAGGTAACTTAGCCTGTCCTTAATTTTTTTTAACTTCTACCACCGATAGTTTTTTGAAAAGCAGGTCGTTCGGATAACTGTTTCATATAGTTGAGAACTTCAGGGTAGTCACTAAGATCTAACTTAAGCATAATTGGGATGTAGCACAGCATCGAGCCGACAGCGACATCTGCAACTCCAAAGCGATCGCCCAACAAAAACGGTTGTCGAGAAAAAATTTCATTCAACGGTGTTAACAAGCGAGGCGTTTCGCGATCGCGACTTGTTTCAACAAAAATGCCTGGTCCTAGAGTCGCATTAGCAAATAACACCCATTGTGCTGCGATTGCCCGTTCCTCAACTGAAGAAATTTCCTCACCATACTTTTCGGCAAGATACAACAAAATTGCGCCAGATTCCCAAAGCTGAAAATCTCCATCAACTATTGCTGGAACTTTGCCCATCGGATTGATTGCTAGAAAATCATGTTGGCGATGTTCTCCAGCTTGCATATCAAGTAATACAAATTCGTAGGGAACTGCCAATTCTTCTAAATACCATTGGACAATTGACGCACGACTACGAGCGCCACCATATAGTTTGAGCATGATTAGCGTTGTAGTTAAAGAACTTTATGCGTATAGTCGTGTTGTTTAACGTTGTCTTCTTTTGTAACAACACGTTGCATATTTAGCACTCGCTTGCGTTCAGTCGAGTAATTAAAGTCACGCCGGATTGTCCCTTGCGGAATATGTTCCTGCGCCACAGGACGACTTTTATAAGTCCGTGCAGCAGCGATCGCGCGTTGAACAAATTCTTCACTAAACTGCGCAGCATCAGGACATTCTGCTGGTTTCTGGGGTAGATCGCCTGCGATGACATTACCTAAGGTAGTACCCCATGCTTGTTGGTAAGAAGTGGGAATTCCTTTGACGATCGCTTCCAACGCCGCTGAAGGAATCGGTTCGATAACTTGTAATTCATGCACTTCTCCCTCCTCTTTGACAAAGCAGGTGGCTAAGCCAAGTACAAGATAATCATTTTCCGTTAAATCAGGAGCAGTGGGATAGATAGAAGCAGTTGCCATAAGATTGCCATCAATTCTTCAAAGGACTGACACACCAAAGTGGTAATGGTTGCATTGTAACAAGTTGCAGTATTCCAAATGGCGAGCCCATACCTATCGTAAAGGTTGATGCGTCTTCAGTCACAAGTATTAAGTTACTAACTGCTGTATTGATGTTTACACTTCGGGAATGGCACTAGGGAAGGATGAAGAATTAAACATAGAGGTGAAATATGAAAGTATAAGTATTTTGTGTTTGAGTATCAATATTCAGACACCTGAGTAACTGACACAAAAGCTAAACTACCACTGCTAAGAAAGTTATACATTATAAGCTATTGAGCTATTGCTCAGTCAAAAATAATTATGAAAAGTCAATCGTTAAAACCGCCTCAAAATCAATTCCAACGCCATCCTGTCAATTGGAAGCAACAATCCCTGGCACATACGTCACAAATATTGCCAGATAAATTTTTACGCACTCATGCTCGCTCCAAAGCACAACAGGGAAATTATCCTGAGGCGATCGCTTTATTAAATCAGTTAATTACTCGCCATCCCGAAGATGCGATTGACTACAATAATCGCGGGCTAATTTATTTCCAAAGCGGGCAATTGTTTCCGGCAATTGCTGACTATAACACAGCAATTCAACTAAAACCAACATTGGCTAGCGCTTACAACAATCGAGCTAATTGCTATGCTGCGTGTGGACAATTAACTGAAGCACTCGCCGACTACGATAAAGCGATCGACCTTAATCCTAGCTATGTACGTGCATGGATTAATCGTGGTATTACACTACGCGAACTAGGAAAATACGAACAAGCAGCTGAAAACTTTGATATTGCTGAAATTCTAGGTCAACTGCCTGCAAATACTTATGCCGAACGCGGTCGGACATATCATCTTTGGGGAGACTGGAATTTAGCGATCGCTGACTATCGCCGTGCCCTTGAGTTAATATCAGACGATAATCTACGCCTGCGTTATCAAGTTGAAACTTGGCTAGCACAGTTAATTGGTAGCTAGTTGTTTGTGTTTCATCTAGAGCGTTCATGCTTGCTTGTTTGTTAGGTAGTAGAAAAGCAATTGGCAATCAAAAAAAGCTAACAGCTAATCGCCAACCCCTAATCGCTAATAATTACAAGTTATTAAGTTACGCTTGTTTTTACTTATGGCTTTATTCCAGCCTCAGTTTACTGGAAATAGTCTTACTGCCCGTACAGTGGGACGCGATCGCCGTGCTCTAGCGATCGTACTGCTTATTACTATATTTATCTTTGGTGGAATTGGTAGCCGTTTAGCATATTTGCAGTTGATTGAAGGCGAACACCTACAACAGTTGGCAGAACGCAATCGAATTCGGGTCATTCCTAAACAACCAGAACGAGGTAATATATTTGACCGTAATGGCAAAGTTTTAGCGAGTAGTCGTCTTTCTCATGCTGTCTATATTTGGCCTCAAGCGCCTAAAAAAGATACTTGGGCAACGACTCGAACTCGTCTAGCAAGCATTCTTAAGATTCCAGAAACTGAAATTCAACAACGATTAGATAAAGCTGGTTACAATTCTCCTAACTTAGTTCGGATTGCCCGCGATCTCAATCCGGCTCAAATTACCGCTTTAGCTGAATATCGTAACGAACTACGAGACGTTGAAGTTTACATTGAAGCTGTCCGCAACTACCCAAACCAACAAATTGCTGCGCACATCCTTGGTTACACAGGAGAAATGAACGATGAAGAATTAGCTCAAAAGCGCAGTGAAGGCTACCGCTTGGGTGATATTGTTGGGCAAATGGGTGTAGAAGCAGCGTTTGAAAAGCAGCTGCGCGGTGAATGGGGGGGTCAGCAAGTAGAAGTCGATGGTGCTGGACAAATTT
The DNA here is from genome assembly GCF_002749975.1 of Gloeocapsopsis sp. IPPAS B-1203. Taxonomy (NCBI): domain Bacteria; kingdom Bacillati; phylum Cyanobacteriota; class Cyanophyceae; order Chroococcidiopsidales; family Chroococcidiopsidaceae; genus Gloeocapsopsis; species Gloeocapsopsis sp. IPPAS B-1203. Next base: position 110,129 of record NZ_PEIG01000002.1, read on the forward strand.
TACGACTTTTAGGTGAAAAATCAGCAAAATCAGGTGGCAATGTCCATTTAACTTTAGATTTAGAATTGCAGAAAGCTGCTGAAGTAGCACTAGGCGATCGCCAAGGTGCGATCGTCGCACTCGATCCAAATAACGGTGCAGTGTTAGCAATGGTCAGTCGCCCTGCGTTTGACCCTAATATCTTTTCTAAACGGATTACTCCTGAAATATGGCAGCAACTGCAAAGTAAACAGCATCCTTTCGTTAATCGTGCTTTACAGAGTTTTCCGCCAGCAAGTACGTTTAAAGTGATTACTACAACTGCAGGAATTGAATCAGGGAAATTTTCGTATAACGCAACACTCCCAACATATGGTTGTATGAATATTGGTGGAACGACTTTTTGTGATTGGAACCGTGCGGGATTTGGTCGTTTGGGTTTTGTTGGGGCGCTGGCGTGGAGTAGTAATACATTCTTTTATCAAATTGGCAAAGGAGTTGGCGAATCAACTTTAATTGACTGGACGCGCCGTTATGGGTTTGGTCAAAAAACGGGGATCGAATTAGCATCCGAAGAATCAGCAGGTCTAGTCGCAGACGACCGCTGGAAGCAGAAAAATCTCAATTTACCTTGGAGTGTAGGCGACACTGTAAATATGTCGATTGGGCAAGGATTTTTGCAAGTCACACCACTTCAACTTGCGGTGATGTTTGCTGTCCCTGCTAACGGTGGCGATCGCGTTCAACCGCATTTATTGAAAGACAACGAAGACTCGAAATGGCGCGAGTCTTTAAATTTAAAACCAGAAACCGTGCGCGTGTTGCGTCAAGGATTGCGACAAGTCGTTTCTGGCGGTACAGGACAAGTTCTCAATTTACCCACAATTCCACGCGTTGCAGGTAAAAGTGGTACTGCACAGGCTTTTGGTAAGCAGGCTCATGCTTGGTTTGGTGCTTACGCCCCTGCAGATAAGCCTGAAATTGTTGTAGTGGCATTTGCTGAACACTCTGGTGGTGGTGGTGGTAAGGTTGCTGCACCAATGGTGTTAAAGGTGTTAGAAGCGTATTTCAAGAAGTGAATATGATTTAATATTTCAATCATGTTAACCCTACATCGTGTTAACCAGTAGGAGTGTTACGTGTAGCTAGCCAACGTTCAAATGACCTTTGGCTTTCACCGCTTCGTCTACCTGCTAACAACCCTTCTATTCCAATATGTTCATCGAGATCCACCCACTCGATTGCATAGCCATCACCTCAGATCTGCCAGTTTTGCCGTTCTTCAATTGCAGCGTGCATTAAGCGAGGATACCAGGCTAAAGGAACAATCAGGCTGCGACCGTCAGCTAGCTCTACAATCAGCTTCTCATCAGTGACGGTGACTTGATTTACAATTGGTTCTGTCTCAAGTATCAAAGTAGTCATGCCACGCATCCAGCAATGTTGTTTGATGTTCTGCTACTAGCCTATCAATTTGATTCAACTCATGTTTCTTAAAGCCTTGGTTCGTCTCTATTAATATTAATAGAGATCTGGAACAACACTTGCATTCAGCATAATACTTTTACGCAGTTAAGGAGTAGGTTTGATATTTCGAGCTTTGTAAAATGTTTCTAAACTGTGGCGATCGCCTACATATCTCTAATATTAACTCTACAACAGATAAGCAGCGACAAGTTGCTTCTAGCAGAATTTACACCGCAAGATATGCCGGAGCAAATTATGTTGTATTGTTATACGGTTATTGGCAAAATTTGGTGCAACAAGTATGTCGCCTTGGAACTTTAGCATTATATTTATAAGACGAACCATCAGTCCGTCCTACAGTGACCTTTCCCGAACCTTTATACACCACAGACTACGGTGCAGCTTATGTTGGTGATTCTCTTGAACTGCTAGATCAACTTGAATCAGATTCAATTGACTTAGTAATCACTTCACCACCTTTTGCCCTACAACGTAAAAAGACTTATGGAAACGTAGAACAGGAAGATTACGTTGATTGGTTACTTGAGTTTTGCAAAAAAGTTTATCGAGTTCTTAACTCAACTGGTAGTTTCGTACTAGATTTGGGTGGTGCTTATCAAAGTAAACGCCCCGTTCGCTCTCTCTACAACTATAGAGTTTTAATTAAACTTTGTGATGAATTGGAATTTAGGCTTGCTGAAGAATTCTTTTGGTTCAACCCAGCAAAACTACCCTCACCTATCGAATGGGTTAATAAGCGCAAGATTCGGGCAAAGGACTCTGTAAATACTGTATGGTGGCTTTCAAAAACTGACAATCCTAAAGCTAATGTAAGCAATGTTTTAGTGCCTTACTCTGAGAGAATGAAGAAGTTACAAGCAGATCCTCAAAAATACTATAAACCAAAAGAAAGACCTTCAGGTCATGATATTGGTAAAAATTTTGCTACTGACAACGGTGGTGCTATCCCATCAAATTTGTTGGAGATTCCAAATACTGAAAGTAACTCTAGCTATATTCAATTATGTAAATCTATTTCCATACCTCCTCATCCAGCAAGGTTTCCGCAAAAGTTACCAATGTTCTTTATTAAATTCTTGACTGAACCCGATGATAAAGTTTTAGACATCTTTGCAGGCTCAAATACTACAGGTTTTGTCGCTGAACAATTAGAAAGAAACTGGATAGCTTTTGAAAAAGACTCATCTTATTTGGCTTCTTCAGCTTTTCGTTTCCTAGATAAATCTCAAAATCAAAAGGATGCTCTTATTCTTTATGAACGACTTCTTTGTCAACAAGAATCTATTTTTATAAAGACCTCAAAGCAATTAGCTCTAAAATTATGAAGATTGCTTTCGTTTCACCTTTTTCGACTTCTTCTAGCAGTCGGGGTAAGTGAGTTTTTGCCTCGTAGGAACCAACGGTCTTCATTGCTTTTCGCCATGCTATCTTAGTAGACTACCAAAATCTATGCAACGGCATCTTAAAGCAAATTAATATAAAAACTTAGGACAGCATATATTGCTTTGCGCAGTTAAGGAGTCGGTTTGATATTTCGAGCTTTGTAGAATGTTTCTAAACTGTGGCGATCGCCTACGTATCTCCAGTGCCAAGGTTCATAACTCACACCTTGGGGATTACCTTCAGGAAACGACAATTCAAAGCTATAACGCGCAGCGTTTTGATCGAGCCATTTAAAAGCTTTCGTATTTTCAAACGAAGTACTCAAGTTTGTTGCAGGGACGTTTGCATCACCAATATCAACCGCATATCCTGTGTGATGTTCGCTGTAACCTGGAGGCGCACTGACACTGGCGCGTTTGGTTGTTGCTTGTCCGCGCTGTGCTTTCACATCAAAAAATAAGTGTTCTTGCTCATTTGCTGAGCGAAACCCAGAAATTGGGACTAATCTGACACCATCAGCCCTAGCTGCTGCCACCATTGCTTTAAATTGCTTGGCTGCGGAGGAACGCATCTTAATTCGTCCATCAGCAGTAATCGGTTCTAATTCCGATTGTGGTGCTTGTTCATAAGCAAAATGTCCTAGCAGTAATTCTGAATTACTGTCTGGGGGGTTGACAGGTGCAATAGATTGTGCAGGAGATGGGCTAGTCACGATCGCAGGTGCATCTACATTTTTTTGTGTTGCATTGAAATAAAAAACACCACCCACAAGCGCGATCGCACTTAAACCTAGTAAGCTCAAAATCAATGCTGGTATTCTTTTACGAGATTTAACAACAACAGTGCGATCGTCCCGCAAAGCCTCAGGAATATCATCTTGCACCCTTGTTCTAGTAAATTCAGTCCCCACGCACTCACTCCTGCATCTGACTTCAGCTCTAGCCAATTTTAGACTAGTGACGAATGACAAAAAACCAAATTTTAAAACTTCTCAGCGTTTTGTAAATATTTTGTAAATATAGGGGAGTAACTCGATGTCTTTGATGTTATAGCCACTAGCTCCTCTCCTTCATGAACCTTATTGCAATCTACGCGCCACTCATCGGATTAGTTCTATTGGGATTGATACTTGGACGATATTTGTCGAAAGTTGTTGCTACGCGTTTAGGTCAATTTTTGTTTTGGGTAGGCGTACCTATTAGTATTGTGGCATTTTTACGACAAGCAGACTTATCAGGACAAATTTGGATTGCACCCGCGGTCGCCTGGATCGCCATTATACTCGGAGTTGCCTTTGCTGGAGCAGGAATTTATTTTCGACAACTCTTGAAAAAAGATGCTGCGCCTTGGCGACAACCAACTCAAGGTAGCTTTATCTTAGCCGCAATGGTAGGAAACACAGGCTATCTTGGATATCCAATTACGCTAGCGATCGCAGGTACACAGTATTTTGGTTTTGCTTTATTTTACGATCTTCTAGGAACAACACTCGGAGCTTACGGCGTAGGTGTGGCATTAGCAGCACGGTTTGGAGGTAGTGTTCACAATTATCGGGAACTTGCACAAGCAATTTTGATTAATCCTTCGTTGTGGAGTTTCGGCTTTGGCTTTGCTTTTCGCCGAGTACCTTTGCAAGCATCTGCTGCAGCGATTCTTCAAGGATTAGCCTGGACAATGGTAGCGCTATCTTTAGTTTTGATTGGGATGCGGCTGAGCCAGCTGCATTCTTGGCACAGTTTGCCTCGTGCCTCAGTGAGCTTGGCGATTAAAATGCTTTTAGTCCCACTCATTTTGGGTAGCAGCTTATCGCTGTTGGGAATCAATGGCGCTACTCGGCTTGTTTTAGTGTTGCAAACCGCAATGCCACCTGCTTTTGCTACGCTTGTGATTGCTGAAGCTTACGATCTCGATCGCGATTTGGCTGTTACAGCACTTGCCGTTGGTACGATTGGTATTTTATTTTTGCTACCAATATGGATTTATCTATTTGGTAACTGAAGCCGATTCATGACTCGCCGCAAGTTCTGCGGGTGCCATTTTTTCGTAATGTTCAAAAGGTTGGTGAATCCACGGATTATCGGGTAAATAATCTACATAGTAATCTGGAACAATGACTGAACAAGCTTTGTACCACAACACAGCGGTACGAATTTCTTGAATGCGATCGCCAAAGTTTTGGTTTAACCAGGGAATTGTTTGTTGCAGCGTGACACCAGAATCAACTAAGTCATCAACTAATAGAATATGTGAACCGATTTCAGGAGTTGTCATGGTTAAGCTACGGGCAAAAACCAATTCTCCCCGCGTCTGCTTACCAGCGCCAGTATAGGAGGAAGTTGATAAAACGGCTAGCGGTTGTTTGTAGATCCGAGAAAGAACATCGCCAACACGCAGTCCACCGCGTGCGAGGCAGACAATTTGATTAAATTGCCAATTTGATTGATAAATTTTAATGGCTAGCTGTTCAATAGTATGGTTGTAATCTGACCAAGAAACGTAAAGGTCTGCCATAGGAAGTGCAATCAGGGGCGGATACTAAGGTGGGAAGCTTTTTATTTTAATATGAGTGCAATAGTATTATGAGTAATTCTTCTCCTGAAGCCTATCCTGCCAAATCACAGTTAAGTGAAAAGCTGAACTTAAAAACAAAACTAGCTTATGGTGCGGGAGATTTAGGTCCAGCGGTTACAGCAAATATCACAGCATTTTTTTTATTAGTTTTCTTTACCAACGTCGCGGGAATTAGCCCTGGATTAGCAGGCATGATTCTGTTGATTGGTAAGATTTGGGATGCGATTAACGATCCGATTGTTGGAGTGTGGAGCGATCGCACTGTATCGCGTTGGGGTCGTCGTTTACCTTGGTTATTTTGGGGTGCGATTCCTTTTGGAATTTTTTATGTTTTGCAGTGGGTGATTCCACAATTTAGTCCGAATCCTACCGCGCAACAGTGGGGCTTATTTTGGTACTACGTCATCATTTCAATTTTTTTGAATGCGATGTATACCGTTGTTAATCTTCCCTATACTGCACTCACTGCCGAGATTACACAAGATTATAACGAACGCACGAGTTTGACGAGTTTTCGGTTTGCCTTTTCCATTGGTGGTAGTATTCTTTCGGTTGTGATTGCCCAAATTGTCTTCGCATCAGTTCCCGATCCGCGACAACAGTATTTTGTGTTAGCGATCGCAATTGGTATTTTGGCTGTATTACCTTTGTATTGGTGTGTTTGGGGAGTACGCGATCGCGTTATTGCACTAGAAGCCCACCGTCGCGATCGTTATTCTGAAGAATCGCTTCCTTATTTACAGCAGCTAAAAATTGTCTTCAGCAATCGCCCGTTTTTATTCGTAATTGGTATTTATCTCTTTTCTTGGCTAGGCGTTCAGGTAACAGCTGCAATTATTCCGTACTTTGTCGTTAATGTGATGGGTTTAAGTGACACCACAGTTCCTTCTGTCATTATTGCGGTTCAAGGTACAGCATTACTGATGCTATTCGTCTGGAGCTATATTAGCGAACGTGTCGGTAAGAAAGCCGTTTATTTCATGGGGATGAGTTTGTGGATTATCGCGCAGACTGGACTATTTTTCTTGCAACCAGGACAGCTAACCTTTATGTATATCCTCGCCGTTATGGCAGGTTTTGGTGTTTCCACTGCGTATCTAATACCGTGGTCAATGATGCCAGATGTAATTGAACTTGATGAGTTAAGAACCGGACAACGGCGCGAAGGAATTTTTTATGGTTTCATGGTGCTACTGCAAAAGTTTGGCTTAGCATTTGGCTTATTTTTGTTAGGAGTTATCCTTGAATGGTCGGGTTTTCAAGAAAGTGTTCCAGGTCAACCAATTCCTATACAACCTGAAAGTGCACTGCAAGCAATTCGTTTTGCGATCGCTCCTATACCGACACTTTGCCTAATCTTAGGATTAGTTTTAGCGTATTTCTACCCGATCACCCGCGAAGTTCACGCCCAGATTTTATTGCAGTTAAAAGAACGCGATCGAGGTAATAGCTAAATTCAGATTTTGAATCAAGTGCGATCGTGATTCGTGAAGTATTGAGCTTTCCAAGTGCAAGCATTCCAATGCTGTTACTTTAATGAATTGTATTGGCAGTAGTGAACGAAAAAATTTTAGTACCACACGACGAATAATTTGTTCGCCTAGAATATAATCCAGAGTAATTCTTGCTATTGTGCCAAATAAGGTAGATGTACAGAACATTTCTGCATAATAATGTAGTTAGACCGCTCCGTTTTAGTTTTCAGGACAGCAACCTAACAACTACTCATCTCAAATTGGTGTTGTCGAAAGGTTATTAACACATAACCATGAACAAAATTACCTACAGACTACCGCAGATTGGAGACGAGCATCAAATTAGTGGTTGCATGTGGGCTTCTGCGGTTCTATGGGAATTGACTGATGGTACACCAGAAAGCGTTGCCGAATGGAAGAAGCTGTGTAACCCAGAAGAATTAAAAAACAGAATCTTAAGTGGTGAGAAAACGCTAGTTGCAACGTGGAATGAAATCATTGTTGGATTTATTGCCTTTAAGAGGGGCAATCATTTGTCATTGCTGTTTGTCCGAAGAGAATTTTCTGGGCAAGGAATCGGTCGAGAACTTTTCACCCGATGCAACTATGATTTGGATGAAATCACTGTTAACGCCGCAGAAGAAGCAGTTGGCTTTTACCAGAAAGTAGGGTTTATACAAAGCGGCGATCGCTTTTTCAAACATGGAATATGGGGAACACCCATGAAGTGGATCAACCTTTCACACGAAGTCATGGAATAATCTGATGGAGAACTTGCCACTATTGATGTGCAACCGTAGATATTAAGGTCAAGCTTATAACAATTCGACAACCCCGCTACAGCAAAGAAGAATTTGCTCGACGTGGCGATGAGATTTATGAAACTTAGGTGCGCCAGCAAGTCGAGGAAGGCAATCATTCCAAGATTGTGGCGATCGACATCGAAACCGGAGATTTTGAAGTCGATCAGAGCGAAATTGCTGCCTGCGATCGCCTTGAAGCCCGTCACCCCGATGCCCAAATCTGGATTGTTCGCATTGGTTCTCGTCATGTTCGTCGTTTTGGCGGACGCACCCAAAGAACTGCATGATTACTGGGTTCGTTAACGTTGAGTTTGAGCCGATTCTTCCCCTGTCAATTCGCCGTGCTGATAGCATATTTTGCGCAAGATGCAATCGTCGATACAGGCTTTAATGGTTGGCTTTCCCTGCCTTGAGACTTAATCACTCAGTTGAATTTGACATGGAAAAGGCGAGGACGAGCAATTCTTGGAGATGGCAGCGAGTGCGTTTTCGACGTTTACGAAGCAGTTGTCGTCTGGGATGGAACACCGATAACAATTCCAGTAGACGAAGCCAATTCAAAACCACTTGTTGGAATGCCGTCAATGGAAGGCTATCAACTAACAATACAAGTTTTTGAGGGCGGTCAGGTCGAACTCCGCAAAGTTGGCACGGTCTAACAATCCCGTTGCATGCTGACTGTACAGAGTCTTTTCGTTAAATCCGAGATATTGTTCGCGGCGAGTGAACGGGGTCGTTATACTACGATTCCTGTAGCATAGTTTAGATATTGTGTCTGTCAGCCCTAAGCATTATAGAAAATTATGAGTGAGGGGATGATTTGAATTTTATTGACAGGGCGATCGCCTAACCCATGATGAGTTTGAGCATGAGCTAGGATCAAAAAAGATTTGATTGCTGCTTAATATGCTGCCATGACATCCATAGTGCGTATTGTTCATAGTGACCCCGACATCCTGGGAGGAACTCCTGTTTTCGTTGGTACTCGCGTACCAATTAGGACTTTGCTTGATTATCTGGAAACAGGTGATTCTCTCAATGTGTTTTTAGAGCATTTCCCCAGCGTTAGCCGCGAGCAGGCAATCGCTGTCACAGTTATTAGTCTTTGATAACTTAGAGATTTAGAGTAGAGATACTAACTAATATAGATTTAATAGCTTGTCATAAGGGAGATGTGCGATCGCTATGGGTATGACCCTCACTGAAAAAATCTTGGCTAAAGCTGCAGGGCGTTCGGTTGTTGAACCAGGAGAAAATATTTGGGTTAATGTTGATGTTTTAATGACGCACGATGTTTGCGGTCCTGGTACGATTGGCGTATTCAAGCGCGAGTTTGGTGCAGATGCGAAAGTTTGGGATGCAGAGAAAATTGTTTTGATTCCCGATCACTATATCTTCACCGCCGACGAACGTGCAAATCGCAACGTAGATATTTTACGTGATTTTGCTCAAGAGCAAAGTATTAAGTATTTCTACGATATCACTGATCGCGCTAATTTCAAAGCGAACCCAGATTACAAAGGTGTTTGTCACATTGCTTTAGCTCAAGAAGGTCATACTCGTCCTGGTGAAGTATTATTTGGCACAGATTCACACACTTGCAATGCAGGTGCGTTTGGTCAATTTGCCACAGGTATCGGTAACACTGACGCCGGTTTCATTATGGGAACGGGCAAGCTATTAATCAAAGTTCCAGCAACAATGCGGTTTGTCCTCAATGGTGAAATGCCAGATTATTTGTTGGCAAAAGACCTAATTTTGCAGATTATCGGTGATATCAGCGTTGCAGGTGCAACTTACCGCACAATGGAATTTGCAGGCGAAGCCGTCCAACGGATGACAATGGAAGAACGGATGACCTTGTGCAACATGGCGATTGAAGCTGGTGGAAAGAATGGCACGATCGCACCCGATGAAACAACTTATGAATATGTCCGCGCGCGAACCGATAAACCTTTTGAGTCTTTCTACACTGACAGCGATGCGAACTTTTATAGCGATCGCACCTACGATGTCTCGCAACTCGAACCTGTTGTTGCTAAACCCCACTCTCCAGATAACCGCGCTTTAGCACGAGAATGCCACGATGTCAAGATAGATCGCGTTTATATTGGTTCTTGTACTGGCGGTAAAACCACAGATTTTATCAACGCCGCTAGAATTCTTAAAGGTCATCAAGTCAAAGTTCCAACATACATCGTTCCAGCAACTCAAAAAGTCTACGAAGACTTATTTACCTACAAACACGAGGGACAAACACTATCTGAAATCTTCCTCAACTCTGGTTGTATCGAACCTGCTGCACCTTCCTGCGCTGCTTGTCTTGGAGGACCTAAAGATACATTTGGACGCATGAATGAACCTGAAGTCTGTGTTTCCACGACTAACCGCAACTTTCCTGGGCGTATGGGTGAAAAAACAGCACAAATCTACTTGGCTTCGCCCTATACCGCTGCTGCTTCTGCATTAACGGGTTATGTTACCGATCCGCGTGAATTTCTTGGCTAACTATGAAAAAGGGGTGAGGGACGAGTGGCTAGTGGCTAGTGATTAGTGTTAGTTATTAGTAGCTAGTTATAAGTTTTGAATAAACACAAAATAGTATTCTTCCTCAGATTTCCTCTGCACCTGAAACTCCTAACCTCTGACCCCTCCCATAGATCTGTAACCAATGACTATCTTTACACTGCGATCGCTCAAAAAAGACTTTGGCATCAAAGAGATTTTTAAAGATGCCAGCTTTAGCCTGAACGAGGGTGATAAAGTTGGGTTGATTGGAACAAATGGCTCTGGTAAATCAACGTTACTCAAAATGATTGCCGGATTAGAGCCAATCGACAGTGGCGAAATTTGGGTCAATTCTGGAGCTAAAATTGTCTACTTACCCCAACAACCAGAGTTAGACGAAAATCACACAGTTCTCGAACAAGTCTTTGCTGATAGTGGCGAACAGATGGCTTTGGTGCGAGAGTATGAGGAACTTTCTCAACAACTTGAACATGGGGGCGATACCGAAAAGCTGATTGCACGTCTTTCTAGCGTATCGCAACAAATGGAAGCAGCAGGGGCGTGGGATCTTGAAACGAATGCCAAAATTATTTTGACTAAGTTGGGTATTCAAGACTTTGATGCCAAAATTGGCAGTTTATCCGGTGGATATCGTAAACGAATTGCACTTGCAGCTGCGTTATTATCAGAACCCGATGTCTTGCTGATGGATGAACCGACAAACCACTTAGATGCTTTATCAGTTGAGTGGTTGCAAAGTTATTTAAGTCGCTATCGAGGTGCATTACTACTAATTACCCACGATCGCTACTTTTTGGATCGCGTCACAAATCGTATCCTTGAAATTGATCGCGGCGATCTCTACGCTTACTCTGGTAACTATGCTTATTACTTAGAAAAAAAGGCAGAAGCCGAAGAAACAGCAGCAAGTAGCCAGCGCAAACACACAGGAGTGCTGCGGCGAGAACTTGAATGGCTAAAAAGAGGACCAAAAGCGCGTAGTACCAAGCAAAAAGCGCGAATTGATCGCATTCGAGAAATGCAAGGGCAAGAATTTAAACAAGCACAAGGTAAAGTCGAGATTTCTACTGCAAGTCGTCGAATTGGCAAGAAGGTGATTGAGTTAACAAATATTGCCAAATCCTATAACGGGCGAACTATAATTAATGACTTTACTTATACTTTTAATCCTGAAGATCGCATTGGTATTATTGGGAGTAACGGAGCCGGTAAATCTACATTAATGGATATTATTACCGGACGAGTGCAGCCTGACACTGGTAAGGTAGACATCGGCTCGACAATTCATATTGGTTATTTCGATCAGCACTCTGAAGATGTTTCTTTAAACGAAAATCAACGAGTCATTGAATATCTCAAAAGCGTTGCTGAACTTGTCAAAACAGCAGATGGTAGTGTCATTACTGCATCTCAAATGCTGGAGCGATTTTTGTTTCCACCAAATCAACAATATTCACCAATTCATAAACTTTCTGGTGGCGAAAAGCGACGATTATTTCTGTTGCGAGTGTTGATGAGTGCGCCTAATGTCTTAATTCTGGATGAACCGACAAACGATCTTGACGTGCAAACATTGGCTGTTTTAGAAGAATATCTAGAAGATTTTAATGGTTGTGTGATTGTTGTTTCTCACGATCGCTATTTTCTCGATCGCACTGTTGATACTATTTTCGCCTTTGAGTCTGGCGGTAATTTACGGCAGTATCCTGGTAACTACTCAGTTTATCTAGACTACAAGAAAGCGCAAGAAGAGGAGAAAGAAGACAAAACACAGAAAAAACCTGAAGCGCAAGTCAATTATTCAAACTCCAACAGCCAAAAATCCCAATCAAGTAAACCACGCAAGCTTTCGTTTAAAGAAAAGCGCGAATATGAAATGCTAGAAACTCAAATTCCGCAAATGGAAGCTGAAAAGGAAGAACTTGAAAAGACTCTTTACAACAATCCTCCTAGTAGCTTTACCCAAATGCAAGAACTTTCTGAGCGCTTGGCAAACTTAATTCAATCAATTGACACAGCTACTGAACGTTGGTTAGAACTTGCAGAACGAGAAAGTTAGATTGAATTAATTGGTAATCGGTACTTGGTAATTGGTAATTGAAATAATATTAATACCTAACTCCAGTAACTAGCCACTAATCACGATGAACCTGTATTCTCTTGAAATCCTTGCACAATCCGTGATAACTCAGCTTTCTCATCAGTACCAACACGAGTTGGAGAACCGCTAATAATGCGTTCGTAATTGCGGAAAGAGTCACTGATCTCTGGTCCATCAGCACTAATAATATATTCTCTAATTCCTTTATCGTGCCAAGAACCGCGCATTTTAAATACATTAATTGCTCGCGACATTTCACCACGAATTTCTACATATTGCAGCATAATTATGCTGTCTGTAATTGTAGAAATATGCGAATCGGTAATCGAATGCGAACCCATAAATTGATCTGTGGTGTTGGTGAAAAAACCAGTAATTTCTTCTTGTTTAGCATATCCAGTGACACCAATTACAAACTGACGAAAAGCATTGTTACTCACTCCCCGCGCTAGTGCTGAAAGTGAATCAATTGCAATGCGCGATGGTTTAAATTGAGCTATTTCAGATTTAATACCCTGTAAATGATCTTCTAAGCCTGCAGATTCAGGGTAAGAGCAAATAATTTTGAGGAGTCCTTGATGTTCTAACTCTTCAAAATCAATTCCCCACGAGTAAGCATTTCGCGATAGCTGGGCGCGGGATTCTTCATAGGCAAATAATATGGCGCGATCGCCATTGATGCAAGCATTGTGTAAAAACTTACTGACTAATAAAGTTTTTCCTGTTCCTGTAGCACCTGTTGCCAAAATAATCGAATCTTTGAAGAAACCACCACCACACATTTCATCTAACTTTTTCACACCGGAAGAAACTCGGACATTAGATGAGCGTTGAGTTAAGCGCATTGCTCCTAATGGGAAGATGCTAATTCCTCCTGTCGTCATTGTAAAAGGGTATTCTCCTTTCATATGCGATGAACCGCGCATTTTTAAGATCTCTATTGTCCGTCGCCGACGTTCTCCTTCTAAAACATTGCGGACAATAACGACATTATCTGAGACAAATTCTTCAACGCCAAAACGTGCGATCGCACCATATTCTTCTGTGCGTTCTGCTGTAATAATATTTGTAATTCCAATTTGCTTCATCCGTGCAATCAATCTAAAAATTTCTCGCCGGACTACTGAAGCTGCTTCGTATTGCTGAAAAAGTGCTGTAATCGAATCAATTGAAACTCTTTTAGCTTGATATTTATTAATTGCATATTGTAATCTTTCGATCAAAGCAGAAAGATCAAAATTACCAACAACTTCTTGCCCTTCAGGATCGGGTGTAGCATCTAAAATAAACAGTTTTCCTTCATTAATTAACTGCTGTAAATCCCATCCAAAGCTGCTAGCATTTTTAATAATATCTCTCGGATCTTCTTCAAACGTGACAAAAACCCCTGGCTCATCAAAATAAACAATACCGTTATAGAGAAAATGCATTGATAATAACGTTTTCCCTGTTCCAGACGTTCCACTTACTAAAGTTGTTCTTGCCACAGGAAGTCCGCCATGACTAATATCATCAAAACCTTCAATCATGGTGCGGATTTTTTGCACATTCTCTGGTGAATTGGGACTTCTTGAAGTAAATTTACTACTGATTTCATCCATTGTTTACTGTTGTAATGCTGCTCAAATCAGGTTTTAGATTATTAATGCTAACTATAAATAAAAGGATATAGATACTTACTTGCTCTCATTGTTTTCTTCTTCCTTTAGCTCTTCGTATAGTAAGTCTAAACCAATGAGTACTTTTTCCCGATCAGATAAGTCGCCAATAATTTTACGGACAGGTAATGGTAATATTTTAGCTAGAGTAGGCGTTGCTAGTATTTTATCTTCTTCTGCTAACTGCGGGCTTTTAAGCACGTCAATGACTTTTAGCGCATAAACGCCTTGAAACTCTTCTTCCAAAATCTTCTTGAGAGTTTTAATTGCTTGCACTGATCTATAAGTATTTCCAGTTACGTACAGCTTCAACACATAAGTTTTTTTAAGTGCGTTCATAACAACGTTTAAGTTATGTAGGAATCTGAATAAACACGATAGAAATTATTTTTGTCTTTAACGAGTCAGCGAGCAACGATACATTTCGCATAAGTGAGCCAAAATATCAATTAGTGTTAAACGGTAATCGAGTAGTATGTCATCACTTCGTCCTTCAACTTTGAGTTGTTTAGATAATTCATCAATTAAATCCATGTGAATTTCTATAATTAGAGGCACGGGAAGGTTATAATCAAACACTTTATCAATAAATTTATCAATCTTCTCCTTAGAAGTTTTATCACCTGCAAAGTAATTTATGATGATTTGACGATAGTCTGCTTTGAGCTGTTGTAACAAATTTTGTCGTTCTAAATCCATTTGCTGAAATGGTGCTTTTTTGTTGTCGTGGTCATCCATAACTCCAAAACAGACATTGTTTGATCGCTGTGCCGTAAAGTGAGTTTATTCAAACTATGAGTTGATTAAACGTGTCAAAGTAGTATGACCTACTTCAAATAAATAGTTACCGCACTGCTGGGATAAAAAATTGCTTAAAAATAAGCCAGAGAAAGATAGCAAGCGTTACTATTTCAGGGTAAGCGATCGCGTTCTTAAAATAAAGGGTAGTTATGCGCTCGCTGCTTTGCCAACACATGCTTTGCAAAAGTTACTTTAAGTAAAGCAATACTTGTATAAATTGAGGTAGGTCAGATCAATAGATTAAGAAAGTTAAACTAAATCAAATTATTACTGCATTGTAATTCATTATAATTCCCAAAACCTCAGATTCTTGTTTCTAGCAGTCATAACGCATTGACAAGTGAATTACGGTACAAAGCTGCCAAAAGTAAAGGAAAGCCGAAGAACGAAGATTTTGTAAATCAACTGTTACAAAAATAATCTCAAGTCAAGAATTTATGTAGATGGCTCGATACACTTTGTTACCAAAATTAGCAAGAATACTCCACTGCTACTAATTTTGATTTTGAGATGGGATTTTACTGCTCAACGTTGGAGCATCTGTCACTTGTAGCGCAAATTTAGAGAATTGATAGCATAGAGTCAATGCCAAATCCTGAGCTTTACGATTTCATAACTACGATACCTAGCTGTAGAGAAACAACACAGCTCAAAGTCGTGCTAGAGATTTTGCAACAGACGCAGTGCGATCGCCTAATCGTAGTAAATGAAGAACAAGTTCCAATCGGAATCTTATCAGCAGCGCAGTTACTGCTGTACCTGTATAGTAAATCTCAAACGGATACAAAGACAATTCATCAAGCGATCAGCACAGTAGATCCAAAACTGATAGAACAGATTGTTGTTCTACCAGCCACTTTAAAAATAGAGGAATTAGGCTTACATCTACAGTCTTTGCCACAACAAAACACACATTGCGTGCTAGTTGATCCAGCAGGAAAATTGCTGGGATTACTCGATCGCGTACAGTTATCAGAATTTTTATGCTTAAACTTCACCAAAGCGAGTAGCGAAGCAGTGAAACAGGTAAGCGATCGCCAAAATCAATTGGTATTAGACTTGCTTGTGCAACTCTTAGAAAAATTACCATGTCCACTGATATTGCAAACAACAACAGGAGAAGTTGTGATGCAAAATTCAGCTTGGAGCAGACATTTTGGCGGATTTAGCGATCCTGAGGAGGTACGGCGTAAAGTAGAATCAATTCTAGACTCGGCGACAGTCACAACTCAAATGCGTTCATCAGAACAAATACAAAATTCTGAAGTTGTGGCAACAGTCGCTAATCGTTATCATAACAATGCTGCAATCAGCTTACATACTCAACAACTCTTATCAATTTCGCAAAAAACTGACGAATACGATGCTGTAAATATCAGCGACTATATACCTAGCTTAGAGCCAGATGAATTTATGGCAACCGCGAACCGATGTCAGCTAGGTACACAATCTAATACGTGTATTTGTATCTGGACGCTACCCAATGGTCAAGAGCGCGTGTGGGAGTTTGTCAAAATTCCTTTGCAAGAACAATATTCAGAATTAGATGCTTGCATTAACGATACTGAGCAAAAATTAACAGAAAGTTTTTCGCATCTGTTACCTATGAGTCCTAATTTGTGGCTGTTACTCGCTACAGACGTGACAGAACAACAGCAACTAGCACTTGAATTAGCCGCAAAAAATGCGGATTTGATTCAACTAAATCGGCTCAAAGATGAATTTTTGTCATGTATTAGTCACGAATTAAAAACACCATTAACTGCAGTACTCGGATTATCCACATTATTAAAAGATCAAGCCTTAGGAGAACTCAACGAGCGACAAAGCCGTTATGCTAAGCTGATTCATCAAAGCGGTCGTCATCTGATGAGTGTCGTTAATGACATTCTAGATTTGACTCGGATGGAAACAGGACAACTCAAGCTAAGTATTGAGCAAGTCAATATCAGCAATATTTGCGATCGCGCCCTTGAGCAAGTAAGAGTGATGCAAGCGCGAGATAGCCAAGCTTCTGTAGAGGCGATCGCTCAAACGGAGTTAGAACATCGTTTTACCTTAGAAATTGAACCAGGCTTAGATACCTTAGTTGCTGATGAATTGCGATTGCGACAAATGCTCGTTCATTTGCTTGCTAATGCTTTTAAATTTACTGAAACTGGTGGAGAAATTGGACTCAGGGTAAATCGTTGGGCTGGTTGGATTGCTTTTACAATTTGGGATACAGGAATTGGTATTCCTGAACAGCAACAACACCTGATTTTTCAAAAATTTCAACAACTCGAAAATCCTTTAACACGTCGCTTCAAAGGAACAGGACTCGGTTTAGTTTTGACGAGAGCATTAGCCCGCTTACATGGTGGAGACGTGAGCTTTTTATCCAAAGAAGGTAGAGGCAGTTCTTTTACACTGTTATTACCACCACATCCGCCAACAGACTTTAGACTATCAATTTCTGAAGAGGAATTGCAAAACACAAATGAAAAATCACAAATACTACAACGCAATTCAAAAGCTAAAACCCAAAATTTAAAATTAAGTAACCGTTTGGTTTTACTTGTTGAAGCTGCGCCGCGTTACATTGCATATTTAACAGAACAACTAGGTAGTCTAGGTTATCGAGTTGTCAACGCACGTTCTGGAACCGAAGCTTTAGAAAAAGCACGCCGACTTCAACCTGGAATTATATTTTTAAATCCTTTACTACCATTGCTTTCAGGTTGGGATGTGTTGACTTTATTAAAATCTGACTCTGCAACACGGCAAATTCCAGTAGTTGTGACTACGACAAGAGCTGAAAAAGAGCAAGCGCTAGCAAATCGAGCGGATGAATGTATTAATTTGCCTGTACCTGCAGAGATTTTACCGCAAATTTTGGCACGGTTTTGTCAAGAACCTATTGCTAATTCTGAAACACAGGCGATCGGTACGACTAAGAATTGCATCACAATTTTACGGTTAGTTGGAGGAGAATCTTTACCACTCATCCCAAAATCGCCAATTCATTACCGAATTTTAGAAGCTGACGACCTAGAACAAGCAGAAATTTTAGTCAGTATTTGGCAACCAGATGTCGTCTTATTAGATGGAGCGATCGCCGAACCTATTGCTTATCTAAAAAGTTTGAGTCAGTTTTCTAAGCTAGCAGCTTTACCCATTGTGACATTAGATACAGCAACGACACAAGCTGCTAATCAAATTGAAGGACTTGCAGTTTTTCCTTGCTTGCTTCCCACTGATAAACGCGATCCAGAGACATTGTTATCTGTATTGCAATTTGCTGCAGGGATGCAGTGGAAACCAAATATTTTGGTTGTTGATGTTGCCACTCTACCTGATTTACAGCCAAAGCTAAGTACAGTCAATTCTTTAGCACCTGGTACAGAATGGTTTCAGGCTCTGATTCCCTATCTTGAGACAGCTGGCTTTAAAGGTACTATTAGCCACTCTTGGGTGGAAACATTAACTCAGATCAGACAAGGAAGCGTTGATTTAATCTTAATTTGTTTAGCAGATGTACAGCTAAACTCGGATATTCTTCAAGCATTACAAAATCTAGAAAACGAAGATTTACCACCCATCTTGGTATTGAATGGGCAACTACATTCAATCCTGGAACCCCATCGGGAAAATTTAAATCATAGCTCAGACTTGCAAGTGACACTTGATAGAGTTTTGCAAGGAATTGCCACAGAAATTTTACCGCCTTCCTTGTCGATTCAAGAATTACTAGACAAAATCATTAAAACATTAGCACTCAATGCCTCGCACTAATTAGTCATTTTAGCTTTCGGTTGTGACAACTCGTACGAGTTGATAAGCACCTGCTTCACCAAGGTTTTGATATTGCGGTAGCTGTGGTTGTAGTTGTTGCAGCCTTTGTGGATAAGACAACAGCATGACAGAAAAAGGTTGTGATGTCTTAGATTGAAGTTCTTGAATGTAGGCAGCAGCCTTTTCGATTTCTCTGACGTATGTTACTGGGCGCTGAGTGTAAAAGACAACACTTGGTTTTTTGAAGCCGATCATAATTAATTCTTCGTTGGGTTCAGATTGACGGGCGATCGCAGATAATTCCCGTAGCGGTAGCTGTCGTGCTTGATCCATCCAAAAATAAGCTGGGGTGACAACAAAGACCAGAAAAATGATAAAACCCAGTAAGTTAGCGGCTAATAAACCTTGCCAACGTCGCCGGATGATAAAGAATATGCCAGCGATCGCCGCAACTAGCCAAATTAGCCCTGCGAGTACTGGTAAACCAGATTGTTGAATCGACTCGCGTAAGTTAGGAATTGCTGGATCGGAGCCAATCAGGTTGGGAAGTGCAAATAAGCCAATAGCTAAGCCGAGTAAGAACAAAACATTGAGCCAATGACTCCACAATAAAAAGCGGGAATTTTGTTGACGACGAGCTTCTCGATGATTGAGGCGGCTCCACAGAAGCGCAACTAATATAGCCGCTGCTGGCATCAAAGGTAATACATAGCTAGGAAGTTTTGTGACTGCGATTGTAAAAAAGCCAAAAATTGCGACAAACCAAACAAACGCAAATAAACTCAAGTGGGTTGAACGGTCGGTTGAACGCCAATAAGATCTTTGCCAAAATCGCGTTTGAGCGATCGCAACAGGTAAATAAATCGACCAAGGAGCAAAACCGAGGAGAACAACTAAAAAGTAAAAATACCACGGCGCTGAGTGATTATTCACAACTCCCGTAAAGCGCTCGATATTGTGATATCCAAAAAACGAGTTGATGTAATTCCAGCCATTGGCACCGATCACAAGGATATACCAAGGAATTGCGATCGCTAAGATCAATAAACTGCCCCAAACAATCCGCATCTCGCGCAGTACTTCGCTTAACTTACCGACATAAAGTAGAAATAAGCCGATAATAATTCCTGGTAAAACAATTCCGACAGGTCCCTTAGCGAGGATTGCTAAAGCTACGAGTACATAAAAAGCAAGATACCATCGTACTTGGATTTGGGGTTTTAATGGTTGAGCGTATCCTAAAAAGAAACACAACAACCCACTACACATACACCCTGTCAACAACATATCCGAAACACCAATTCTCGCCCAGGCAATTGTTTCCGGATTCAATGCAATTAACGCTGCACCCAAGCCAGCACAGAAGAAGGAGCGAGGAGCGCGGGGTGAGGAGCGAGTGTAAGAGTCGGAAGTGCCGACACCGAAAAATAACAGTGTATAAAAGCCTAAGCAAACTAACGCAAAAGCGCTAAGTGCCGAAGGTAGACGCGCCGCCCATTCATTTACACCGATTGTTGAATAAGCGATCGCCATCAGCCAGTAAACCAAAGGCGGCTTATCAAATCGTGTTTCCTCATTAAAATATGGCGTGATGTAGTCTCCTGTCACTGTCATTTGCCGTGCAGCTTCCGCAAACAGTGGCTCTGTTTCATCCACCAAACCAGTACTGCCCAAATTCCAGAAGAACGCTAGCCAACCAATGACTAGCAACCAAATAATCGACACAATCCAAGCTCGGGTTGGACGATCTATAGTATTTCCCCAAGAATCTAAAGCACGGTCGAACCTAAGTTTCATGCAGCTAACTATGTATACTTGTAGGCAATTGCAAATTGTAACCCAATGATAAATTAGATGACTTACCTACAATTTGTCAGTTCCAATAGTTATTAGTGGCTAGTTACTAGTTGCTAGCGATCAGTTGTTAGCCACTCCTGGATTTTCTGTTCATCTGAGTGCTGTAGTTACTAGTTGCTAGCGATCAGTTGTTAGCCACTGTTGATACCAATTAATAGTCACTAACCACTAACCACTAGCCACTCCCCCTAATTCAAAGTTAGTTGCCATTCTTGAACTTGATTGTTCCAAACTGGAGCAGGAGTTTCACCAACAACATAAGGTCCCCAGTAGCGCCCAGAACCATCTTGCGCAAAGGCAACGACAATATCACCCTTGTTTAATGTGAGATTTCCTTCTGGTAAGGATAATATTAATCCTTCTTTGCTGCCTTCTTGCGGGGCAAAATCCCAATGAGCAGGTGTACTGTTAGTGTTGGGCGATCGCTTAGCTAGTAACGCTACTCGTACAGGTTGATTTGTTTGGTTACTCATGCGTAATGCGCCTGTACCCGTCACAGCTTGATTCGGTGTAGGTACAGCTTCTTGTGCTGGCGTTGTTGGAATAGGAGCAGGCGATCGCGTTGCGGGAATTGTATTAACTGGTGAAGGTTCAGGTTCTTCAAATTCAATCGTGACGCTAAACTGTAGCGCTATCCACACTAACCCTAAAATTCCCACTACAGAAGCAATAATAACCGCAGGATGCACCAACGATTTCATATTCATAATTCTTAAGGATTAAAAGAGTAACAGGCTGTAATCTGTATTTGTATACTGTGAAAAATTCCCCTCCTATTATCATTGAAACAAGCTTAAAACCAGTTAGTAGATTATTTTGAGCATTTAATAAAGATGCAAAATACCCGTCTTAACGATCTTTTTAATTCCATTTCCGGACAACTCGCAAGATGGTTTTTCAATCCTTGGCGTAAACTATCACTACTAGTTATTAGTGTATTGTTTGGCTTTTTTCTTGGCTCGGCAATTTCGACGATCGCAGGACAAGCTGCTGACTGGGACATCATCGGTGCAGGCGTTTTAGTTACATGGAGTGAAATTGTTGACCGGATTTATTACAGCAACGCTTGGCGCAAACAGCGTGGACTTTGGCTAGAAGCATTGAACGCTGGCAAAATTGGTCTAATTTATAGTTTGTTCCTAGAAGCGTTTAAACTTGGTTCTTAAATTAAGTGAGAAAACGTTACATAAAGATTGGTAATTGGTAATTGGTAACTGGTAACTGGTAATTGGTAGCAATCAGCTATTTCTTCTATTAGCTATGAGCTTTTGGGGGAATTGCTAAATGCTAACTGCCAAGTACTAAAAGCTTTTCCATTACCCATTACCCAACATAAAACAATCGTTAAGTTATGCAAACGGCAAATTTATGGTTAAGTCAGATTGTAGCGAATGCAGTATTACCCGATGAATTCATAGCACAAGCGATGCTTGCCGATCCTTTACGCGCTCAAGCCTTTAACATTACCTCTGAGAACGTGGCACAAGTTGTGCAAAGGCGATCGCATTTATTACGTGCAGTTTATCCAGATTTTAGTGATTTTTGTCAAACACATTCGCTTTCACCAAATCATCTCATCGGCACTCTATGGGATTTTTGGCTACCTTTAGCAATGCATCTGGCAGCATCTCGCCAACAACGACAAAAAACTTTAATTCAAGGAATCTTAGGCGGACAAGGTACGGGGAAAAGCACCCTGAGTGCAATTCTCACTCTCATTCTCGCTCACTTGGGCTATCGTACAGTTAGCTTGTCTTTGGACGATTTGTACAAAACTTATCACGCTCGCCTCGCGTTGAAACAGCAAGATCCGCGCTTGATTTGGCGTGGTCCCCCAGGAACGCATGATGTTGATTTAGGTCTGATCGTACTGCAAAAATTACGTCAACCTGATTCCCAACCAATTGCTATCCCCCGCTTTGATAAGTCGGCTTATAGTGGCGCTGGCGATCGCACTCAACCTGAAATTGTCGAGGCTGTTGATATTGTTTTGTTTGAAGGATGGTTTGTGGGCGTACGACCGATCGATCCGCAGCAATTTGACACAGCTCCACCACCAATCGAAACACCGACTGATCGTGAATTTGCTCGCGACATGAATGCTCGGTTGCAAGAGTATTTGCCTTTATGGGAACAACTTGACTCGTTAATCTTGCTCTATGCTGATGACTATCGTCATAGCTTAACATGGCGTAAAGACGCAGAACACGATAGGATTGCCGTTGGTCAATCAGGAATGTCAGATGCAGAAATTGAAAATTTTGTCAAGTATTTTTGGCGATCGCTTCATCCGGAACTATTTATTAAGCCTTTATTAACTCCTCCCACTTGGGTTGATTTAGTAGTAAAAGTTAATCCAGACCATTCTCCTAGTAGAGTTTTTCGTCCAAACGATTTGACTCGCTAAAATTCAGCATAACTCGGTGTTTATAGGAACTAACTATCGTGGCGCAGGTTGTTTTGGAGAACGTTTATAAAAGCTTTCCCACTCGGCATAACGAACGAGTGACTCCGGTTGTTGCACAGTCATCTCCTCTCGCGCCACTTGATGCGCCAGCAATGGTTGAACACAATACTAAAGAGTCTCACAAGCAAAGTGTCAGTGTTTTACGCAATATTAACTTGAGCGTTGCTGATGGTGAGTTTATGGTCTTGGTAGGACCTTCAGGCTGTGGTAAAAGTACCTTACTGCGCTTAATTGCTGGGTTAGAGAAAATATCCGGAGGTAATATCTGGGTGGGCGATCGCTTGGTCAATGAATTACCACCAAAAGCAAGAGATATTGCCATGGTATTTCAAAACTACGCGCTCTATCCTCACATGACAGTTTACGATAATTTGGCATTTGGACTGCGGCGGACAATGAGGGGTGAGGGCAAGAATAGTTCTCGCTCGTTAGATAACTTGTTAGTGGGAGTAACGCGGGGATTACCGAAGAATTTACGCTATACTACAGCACGCGAACGGGCAATTGACGAACGCGTGCGCAATGTGGCGCAATTATTGCAAATTGAAGCCTTGCTCAATCGACTGCCAAAACAACTTTCTGGTGGACAAAAGCAAAGGGTTGCCTTGGGACGGGCGATCGCCCGCAATCCACAAGTTTTTTTGATGGATGAACCACTGTCAAACCTTGATGCTAAACTTCGGGCAGAAACCCGTGCCCAAATTGTCAAGCTACAACGTCAACTCGGCACAACAACTGTTTACGTTACCCACGATCAAACCGAAGCAATGACAATGGGCGATCGCATTGCAGTGATGAATCAAGGACAAATCCAACAAGTCGCACCACCGCTAGAACTTTATAATCGTCCAGCAACGCGCTTTGTTGCTGAATTTATTGGTTCGCCACCAATGAATTTTCTGCCTGTTCAATTTCACGCACCGTTGTCGATCGCTCATCCGCAGTTTCACTTCGCACTGCCAGAACAATGGGCAAATGTACTACAGAACTACGATCGTCAAACACTGATTTTAGGTATTCGACCAGAGCATTTTTACTTGAGTGCGCCTGCACCGCAAAATCTTTTAGTTCAAGTAGATTTAGTAGAAGCATTGGGTAATGATACATATCTTGCTGTCAGCTTTGTCAAGCAAGTAGTACAACCATCTGTGATTGCTACTGCTGCAACAAATACTCTACAAGTGCGCATTCCACCTGATCGTAAGGTAGCTATTGGCGAGCATCTATGGCTATCACTATCACTTGATAAGCTTCATTTTTTTGAGTACGACAGTGGTCAGGCAATTTGGTTCGAGTAGTCGTTCTTGGCAAACGTAGGTCTTTCATACTTTAGAGAGAGATATTCTAGCTAGCTCAGCGTTACATTTGTTTACAGATTGAGCTACATTACTTAACAAACAATTTTTTTGGAGCTAAAACCATGCAAGACACAACTAAAATGACACCTCCCGTTGTGGACGATCGCAATGCTTGGCGTTATGGTTTCACTCCCCAAGCGGAACTGTGGAATGGTCGTTTAGCAATGATTGGTTTCTTAGCTGCGGTTTTAATCGAATTGTTTGCTGGTCAAGGCTTTCTCCACTTCTGGGGCATTATGTAATCGCTGCCTCTACATCTCGATATAAGCGCTCTAAAGGTTTTGTTTACACTTTCAGAGCGTTTACTTTTAAAAGCAGCAATCTGGATAACACTAAAAACTTTAGAAACTCGCTTGTTGCTTTTCTGTAAATATTTGTTATATTAATTTACAGAGCTAAATAAACTGTTACAAAATAATTCCGGAGTGCCAACTATGCAGAACACAACAAAGGTCACAACCCCAGTTATGGAAGATCGTAATGCTTGGCGTTGGGGCTTCACCCCTCAAGCAGAAATTTGGAACGGTCGTCTGGCAATGATTGGTTTCTTAGCCGCAATTTTAATTGAATTGTTTGCTGGTCAAGGTGTTTTACATTTCTGGGGCATTCTTTAAGCGACAAAATGTCGTGCTGAGCGAAATATTTTGAGTGGTGTGATGACGGAGACATTCTCTAGGTTTTTAAACAGTAGCAAGATAAGTCAATCGAAATAGCCTAAGTACAGCAGATTTATAGAGTAAATACCAAAAAAACGCCACATTTGATTGTGGCGTTTTTCTTTTTCGTTGCTATGGTTTGACCTTTAATCAAGCGTTAGTTTAACGAATATACTCCTTTAACACACTGTTGCGATTAGGATGACGTAGCTTCCGCAGTGCCTTAGCTTCAATCTGGCGGATGCGTTCACGGGTGACATTAAAAATCTGCCCAATTTCTTCTAATGTTTTCATCCGACCATCATCTAATCCATAGCGCAGTCTTAAAACATCTCTTTCTCTAGGACTGAGACTATCTAAAACTTTTTCTAAGTCTTCGCGCAAGAGACTCTTAGACACTTGATCTTCTGGTGTTTCCCCATCAGACTCAATAAAATCGCCCAGTCGGGAATCTTCTTCTTTGCCGATGGGCGTTTCTAATGAAATTGGTAATTGAGCTGATTTAGCGATAAAGCGTAGCTTTTCAATAGTCATTTCCATGCGGGTAGCAATTTCTTCTTCAGTAGGCTTGCGACCCATTTCTTGAGAAAGTAGTTTTGTTGTTTTTTTGATTCGAGAAATTGTTTCGTATAAGTGAACTGGGAGGCGAATTGTACGAGACTGATCGGCGATCGCTCGCGTAATTGCTTGACGAATCCACCACGTAGCATAAGTTGAAAACTTGTAACCTTTCTCGTGGTCAAACTTTTCTGCTGCACGAATTAGACCGAGGCTTCCTTCCTGAATTAAATCTTGGAAAGAAAGACCTCGATTCATGTATTTTTTGGCGATGGAAACAACAAGACGCAAGTTTGATTGCACCATTTTGTCTTTTGCCCGTCGTCCGACATGAAGCCGATATCGAAAGGTGGGCAAAGATAACTGGACAGCTTCTGCCCATTCGCTATCCTTTGGTTCGCGATCCAACTGCTCTAACAGTCTTTCGCGAACTCTTTCCATTTCCAATAACTCAGCAATTTTCCGTGCGAGTTCAATTTCTTCGTCTGCTCGCAGTAGCCGAATCCGTCCAATCTCTTGTAAATAGAGGCGAATTGAATCCTCTGTATAGTGCTTCTTCTTGGTTTGCGTCCGCCGACGGGATTTAGCGGCTTTACCAGACTTAGCGTCGTCCTCATCAGGCTGAGCTTCTAGAAAATCATCAGCGTCATCTCCGTCAAGAATGACTAAATCATCGTCATCTTCAATTGTGATGAGATCTAAAACACCTTCAGGTTGATTGGTTGTGTCTTCGAGTTCAGGCTGATGAATGGTTTCGAGTACGTTGTTAGCCGGGTTCATGCCGCGTTCCTCATGCTCCTTAATGTCAACAATCAATTACTCATGATTTTGGTTAGTGTCTTTACGAATAAGCTGTCACTTACTGTAAAGAGCATTTACTTAGAAAAGGTTTTTGGCGATCGCAAAGAATCAAGCAGTTAATAATATTCCTCACAACAATTTGTTGACGGATTGGTTTCCTACGGGAAACGACTTGCTTGTACAGCTTAACGCCCAGTATATTGAGCTATGCCAGATACAACTCTTTTAAAAAAGTTGTAAAGATCGTTTTGATTGTAGCCTGTTTCACAAAAATTGCATTGATTTTGTGTGTTGAATCATATAAATTTCTACAGGCATAGTCTCCTAAATTAATAAATTCGCGTGAATTTTTAAAATTGTCTCCTCAATTCCTAGTTCTTTTCTTACGGATGATTTGAGAGAATAAGCAATCTGCGTGTTATTCACAACACATTCAAAGGCAAGTCCTGTGGCTAAGCGAGTTCTTTACCTTTCTTCATATAAACATTCTCTCAGAATTTAATTTGTCGAAGTTAAAGGTACAAGTCTAAGTTGTTTACTCCTGTCTACGTCCCTCTGCCAAAGATTTGACAGCAGGCTCAACCGAGCTACAAGTCAACTATATAATTAGCTTAATTTCGACTCTTGTCTTTACCTCAGCTTAACTAAGGTTGGAGCTAAATTTCAACCTAAATAACCTTGACAAATTACTAAACAGTTTCCTGCTATTGTAGTGAATTCTGCGTCAGAGTGACAGATAATCATCAAGAGTTTAATCTAAAAAACAAAGAGAATAGAGAAACAATAATACTAAAAGCGTCTACTAGTGAAGGTTTGGGCTTGTTGCCATAAAGTATCTACTGTTACAAATTGATAGCCTTGATGCAGCAATTGAGGTACTAACTGCGCGGCGATCGCTGCGACATCTTGTCCACCACAGACACCATCATGTAAGACAATCATTGAGCCATTAGTGACTTGCTGAAGTACACGCTGTACAACAGTTCCAATTCCTGGACATACCCAATCTTCGGGGACAACACTCCACATCACTGAGCGATATTGCCACTGATGTAACGAATTTAAAACTTGCGGAGTAAATAAACCATTAGGCGGTCTGACATCACGTACAGAGTTAGGATCGATGCGGCAAGCTATCGAGATGGCCTCTTGGGTAGCAGATAAACTCTGTTTGAGTTCTGCTGTAGTTAACATCGGAAACGAGCGATGATCGTAGCCGTGCAGACCAATCCAATGTCCCCGCTCATAAACAGACTTGGCTGTAAAAGGAGCGCGATTAACACAAGCACCTAGCCAAAAAAAACTTGCCGGAATAGCATAGCGATCCAAAACTTCCAGCAACTGAGGGGTATAAGTTGGATGCGGACCATCATCAAAAGTCAAAGCAACTGTTTTTAAATTTGGATTACCAGCCCAAAGACAGTGTGGAAAAGAGGGTTGTAAAATTCGGTAGAGGATAGGAAAAAAGGGAGCCAACTGCATTTTTGTTATTGTCAGAAAATCGTGTATTTAGTGTGAGTAAGAGTTTGAAGAAGTTTTTTACAATCGCGATCGCACTCGTGATGCCGATCGCACTCACAAGTTGTACCACTTTAACGATTAACCAGTATCAAGCAACCGCACAAACTACCTACACTTGGCAAGTCAAATATTCTACGAGTCCGAGCGATAAGCTACCACGCTTTGAAACATTTGCCGCAACTTCTTTGCTCAATCGCAACGGTCAACAGCCTCCAGATGCAGTCACGGGTCCCGATGACCAAGGTTTGTGGTGGCCTGCATTACCGCCTAGACCAACAGTCGATCAAATTGAACAAAGACAAAAACCCCAAGAACAACCTAGTACTCCTGAATTATTAAAATCTGTAAATTATCAAATAACGTATATTGAGGGTAGCAAACCAAGAACGCTGCCAACGAACTATCAAGTTTACAGACAAGTCGTAAAAGCCTACCCCGCACAGCGCCCCTTACAGTTAACCTTGGGAGTCAATAACTCTTCAGTCGAAAAAGCTGAGCCTTTGTAGAAGACGAGACAAGGTGTACGGTTATCTACCAATATTAGCTGACGAACAACACCAGAACCGCGCATCATAGAAGAAGAAGTACTCAATTGCTGGAGAAAAAGTTATGTTTCTGCCACTCGGTTTTGAGCAGCAATCGGTGCTGACTTCACTTGGCAGAATGGTTTACTACACTGCAAGTGATGCGCCTTGGCGTCAGACAACTGAAGATGACAATCGAGAAAAATTAGTATTTTTACACGGTTTTGGTGGCGGTTCTTCTGCTTATGAGTGGTCAAAAGTTTATCCGGCATTTGCAGCAGAATATCGTGTCGTTGCACCTGATTTAATTGGTTGGGGTCGTTCGGAGCATCCTGCCCGTAATTACACAATTGATGACTATCTGACGACAATTACAGAATTTCTAGAACAAACTGGCGATCGCCCTGTTAGTGTGATTGCCTCTTCGTTAACAGCAGCGTTTACCATGCGTTTAGCGATCGCGCGTCCAGAGTTATTTAAATCCCTGATTCTGACAACTCCTGCTGGATTATCAGATTTTGGAGAAAACTATTCGCGCAGCTTTTTTGCACAGTTAGTTAGTACTCCCATTCTGGATCGCTTGCTTTATAGTGCCGGAATTGCCACTAGTAACGGCATTCGTAATTTTTTAGAGCAACGTCAATTTGCCAGCGCCAACCGCATTTATCAAGAAATTGTCGAAGCTTATCTAGAATCTGCGCAGCAGCCAAATGCCGAATATGCCGCCCTTTCATTTGTTCGTGGCGATCTCTGTTTTGATTTGTCGCTCTATGTTCCTCAACTCAGTGTTCCGACAGCAATTATTTGGGGTCAAAAGTCACAATTTACAGGTCCAGAAATTGGACGCCGATTTGCTGCCATGAATCCACAAGCAATTCGCGTGTTTCAACCCTTAGATAATGTAGGGCTGACACCACAACTAGAACTACCCGCAGTTACTATCGGTCTGATCCGACGTTTTTTAACTGTTCTCACTCAGGAAACAGAACAAAAGGAGATAGAAGCCAGAAGTTAGCTTACCAAGCTTCCCTAACCCCTCTTAAGTTCATGTCCGCACGTCAATTACCGTGGCGTTGAAGTTGTAGTTAAAGCCTTCAAGTTCAACAGGCATCCCAATTTTTAGCTTGCTATTACCTAAAACTGGTCCTGTACTGGTAATTTGCGCTTTGCCATTGAGGGTCAACAGCATGTCTGTGTTGAATTGATTTGCTCTAGGATCGGACATTTCTCTGATCGAACCATCAGGCTGAGGTACAAGCAGAGTTCTGGGTAATTGCTTGACCGACTTCACTTCAATCTGACCGTAAGGCTGGTTGCGGATAATAATATTGGTTTTACCGCCTTCTTTCAAGCCTTCGCTATAGATTTGTTGCGGATCGCGAACGTTTAAGCCGCGAACAATTAAGTCAACTTCGATTGGTTTTGTTGTCACTCCAACTTGAGCCACAGAACCGGAAGTACCAGGAAAGAAAAAGATGCCAACAATAACTAGGAGGATTACTAAAGCTGCCCCTAAGTCGAGAATACTAAGCTTGCCAAACAAGCGTCCTTTAGAATCCAAAATCGCCATGATTCTTAAAAGTTAACCACCGTCGCCCAGCTTATCACGTCTTTTGTTGGATGTAAGGGTTGGTTTCAAATTGTGTTACTTGGTAGTGGTAACGGGTAATGGTTTATTGGTAAGGCTCACACTAATTATTGCTATTGCAACATATAGATAAATAAAACCGTCTCATGTTTTAGTCATTCCCATTATGGGCAGCGTCCTCTACTCGAATACTGAGTAGAAATTTCTTGGCGGGTGTTCGCAAAGTGTGTTGGATGCCATATACCTGTTTATCTAGTTTTTTTCAGCAACGGAGTATGTTTAATTTCTCTTTTATTTTTTATCGTTTCCGACGTCGTTTGATTTATCCGCTATTGTCAATACTTGTGGTACTGGCGCTGTGGTTGGGTACGCCAGCAGTATCACAAGCTTTTTCGATTTTTGATCTCCTGATTCGCGGAGTTCAAATCATTCAACTGTCGAATATTTCTGACTCTCAGGAAGTTCAATTAGGAAAACAAATCAACCAACAACTTGTGAGTCGAGAAGTTCGCCTCTACCGCAATTCAGATGTCAATCGCTATATTAATCAAATTGGTCAGCGTTTAGTTCCGGCAAGCGATCGCAGTGGAATTCCTTATACCTTCCAAGTTGTTGATGACAATGGCATTAATGCTTTTGCCACAATGGGTGGCTTTGTTTATCTCAATACTGGTTTAATTCGACTCGCTGAGAATGAAGCTCAACTCGCCAGCGTGATGGCACATGAAATTGGTCATATTGCTAGTCGTCATGCTATTCAACAAATGCGTCAAACAGCGATTGCTAGTGGTGTTGCTTCGGTTGCTGGCTTAGATCGTAACCGTGCTGTCCAAATTGGCGTCGATTTGGCATTACGGCGTCCTAATAGTCGCGAAGATGAGTTTGAAGCCGATCAGCGTGGATTAGTCAACTCAAGACGTGCTGGTTATGCACCATCTGCTACAGTAGCTTTTATGGAAAAACTACTTAGGCAAAATGGCAGATCAATTCCTACTTTTTTAAGTACTCACCCAGGAACAGGCGATCGCATTACGCGGTTACGAAGTGCAATTGACACTCAAGCTGCAAATGTTGGAGATGGCTTAGATTCCGCTGCTTACCGAGCCAGAATTCGACCATTATTGTAGTTGTGCTTAAGAACGTGCTACCTCGGCTGGATTAACTGTCGCTACAATTTCTGCTAATGGTAAAGTACGCAATGCGTTGCGAAACACATTCACTTGATAGACTAAGCTGTTTGTGATGTCTAACCCGGTTAACCAGCCACTTTTACGATGATATGCGCCGGTGTCAATGTCCAACCAACCTCTTCCTTGGGCAATTTCACCAGAGTTGACGCCAGGTAAGGTAAAAGTAATCGTGTGTCCAGTGATAATCAATTTATCAGGAAAGTAGGGTTCAGATATACTGTGAAATTCATCGCGTACCCAGCAGAACTGTTCTGCTGTTTGTTTTTCTAATGGAATTTTAGGATTAACTCCAGCGTGAACTAACCAAATATCTCCTAAGTCTAAGTACATTGGTAAGCTTTGCATCCATTCCCAATGACTTTGAGGGATTGTACAGTCCTGATAGCTATTTAATGTTGCATTACCTCCACTCTGAAGCCACGCGTGCTTCATATGATACGAAGCACGATCGCTCAAGACGTTCAGCAACATCTGTTCGTGATTTCCTAGCAAGCAAGGGTAAGATTGCTTAACGAAATCAACAACGAGGGCACTTTGTGGCCCTCGATCAATTAAGTCCCCCAAAAAATATACTTCGTCGCTGGTTCCTGGGGCGATCGCTTCTAGTAGTTTGATTAAACCGTCATAGTGACCGTGGATATCTCCTATGACAATGCGACGGTGGCTTGCTTCGCTCATGCGATAACCCCGTAAAAAAAATTAACTTAGTTTAAATACAGCTTCTGCCGCGACTCATGAAATAAATACGTGGCAGTCTTGAGTAGATATACTTTTATTCTAGTGATTTCTAGGAATCTAAATTTAAAGTTTTATCAGTAATTTATTGAAGTTTGCGTATAATCTTTGACTCATCTATTTTCAGCACAGTCTTATTATCTATTAATCTCACTACAGCTTAAATGAGAGAAAACACTGGAATTATCAGGTAATGTTTACTTACCTACCTAAATTTACGGTTGTCGCTTGATGAAATAGTTAAGACATACTGTTAAACGACTTTTTGCGATCGCCTATGCCAGGATAATCACTATTTTGTTAAGTCATAAGTTTAATTGGCAGCAGTCGAATGTTGACTCTGCCTAGAATATAAAGAATAATTAAATAAAATTAAGTTTATTGAAAAAAATTGACGTAATTTTAGTGAATAACTTCAAAATTTGTTAAAAATTTTGAGATTTTAGCAAAACTGTAAAAATTTGCAGTAAATTCATTCTCAATCATGACTTGCATTTTAATAGGATTTGTTATGTTTTCAGCATCTTTTCTGCCCTCACTTTTAGTTCCACTTACTGGTTTGGTATTTCCTGCTGTAGGTATGGCGCTGTTATTGCTTTACATTGAACGCGAAGATCCTTCAGGAATCTAATCACTAATATCACTCCGGTTGAATAACCAGGCTATGATTGAGTGATTAGCAACTAGTCACTCATTACTTTAATTGTAAGTAATTCACTGGATTTGATATAATTACGACGTTTTAATTTAACATCAAAAAACCGCCTATCGTTTTGAGATAAGCGGTTTTCTTTTAAATGTGCCACATA
Organism: Gloeocapsopsis sp. IPPAS B-1203; assembly: GCF_002749975.1. Taxonomy (NCBI): domain Bacteria; kingdom Bacillati; phylum Cyanobacteriota; class Cyanophyceae; order Chroococcidiopsidales; family Chroococcidiopsidaceae; genus Gloeocapsopsis; species Gloeocapsopsis sp. IPPAS B-1203. The sequence continues at coordinate 142,755 of NZ_PEIG01000002.1, forward strand.
AATCACATTTTTATAACGTGGCTGTTGGTCGTGAGTGTTGCTCTACAAAGAAGAGCCTAAATGAGTATAGGAACCATAAAAGAAAGTTCCCACAATCGTAATTACACCCAAGCCAGCAACTGTTGCAATAATCCACAAAGGAATTCTTCCACTTCCAGACACAGCTTAATTCTCCTTGAGCGATGACAACTTACATTGGCAATTAACCGTAACTGTCCCAACTAGTTAAAGAAATAACTAGAAAACAGTATACCGAGAACGAAAACTAATAGTAAACCGAGATAGAGAGAAGTGCGATTTAATTCAACCGGTTGATTATTAGGATTGGGTGTTCTTTCGGGGGGCATAGGTTCCTCCTAACGTTGAATAAACTGCATAGCGGCGATCGCACCCAAAAAGAAGATTGTTGGTACAGCTAGGGTGTGAACTGCCAGCCATCTTACGGTAAAAATTGGATACTGAATTGGTTGATTAGTATTACTAGTCATGATTTTGAATTAATCGTTGCTATTGGTAAATTGTCTAATCTCTTGTTTTGCTTGATAGCGGTCGTCGACGATAGGCAATTCTTGCCGTTCTTGGGGATAATACTCATTAGGTCTAGGTGTACCAAAAACATCATAAGCCAGACCTGTACTAACAAACAGCCAACCAGCAATAAATAAAGCTGGAATGGTGATGCTGTGAATTACCCAGTACCGTACACTGGTAATGATATCCGAAAATGGACGCTCTCCTGTTGAGCCTGACATTTTGTGTCCTCCTACGATAACTCTTATGACTAAATTATCCTATGAAACTTCATGAAAAAGTACCTAACTCATGATAATTTTCTCTTGTTAGGTAGCATTGCTTAGAAAATTCCTCCCGTGACAGAGAAAGATCAAAAAAGATACCTTTCTAATAGATAATTCAGTTTTGTTAGTATTTTGAGAAAATTTTCATCAAGTGAATCAGTCAATCATTTTATGCAGTTGCACTAGATTCTTGATACTTGAGCAAAATACCTCTTTGACCAACAATAAACCCTTTTTTTGGTGACAGAAAAACTATTTTGTAAAGGTTAGAAGGAACACTTTCCACATCACGATCTTTTTGCCAAGTTTTACCACCATCAAAACTACATAGTAAATTGCCACTGCCTCCAGCTACCCAAATTTCCTCTGGAGTACGGTAGGCTAAATCAAGCAAACCCCAGCTAGTAGAAAATTCAGGGTATTTAGCTTCTTCCCATTCGTTAAGATTATCCTGTTTACTGAACTGTACTTGACCGCCCCGCGCTAACATCCACAGGCGTCCATCTGGTGCAAAACCCATGTTCTGTACGCGCCGAGAACTATTGCGGTTATGTCCCTCCCAAGCTTCTTGTCCTGGCTTCCAAATTGAATAAAAATTTCCTTTGGCAGAAACTGCTAAATAGCTACCATCTGCTGCGCGAGCAATGTTGCGGACTATTCCTACAGCCTCTTGTACCATAGCTTTCCAAGTTCTACCGCTGTCTGTCGTGCGATAGATCGCGCCGACATCAGTCGTCATCTCTGCTGAGTTAGCGCCCAAAGCAACTACTGTGTTGGGATTACCAGGAAGCTTTTCACTCAGCGGAATTTGCTCCCAAGATTTACCTCCATCGGTTGTGTGTAGCAAAAGTGCAGGTTCTCCTACAATCCAACCTTCCTGTCCTGTAAAACTAACTGAAGAGAAAAGATAGTTTTGTTCTCCTAAATCTAGAGCGATCGGCTGCCAAGTTTCTCCGCCGTCAGTTGTCTCTAAAAGTGTTGCTTTACTACCGACAAGCCAGCCGTGATTATTATCTGTAAAGGCAATGTCTTGAAGGTTAGACTCTGTAGGTAAAGTAATAACTTTCCAAGGATTATTACTAACAGAGGGAGTATTGCTACACCCAATACACAACAAAAAAACTGCTAATAAAATAACGACTCGTTGCCAATTTTCAGATAGTGAACGCATTAGTATCTGTATGTCTTGTGATAAAAAGAATGAATTGAGGAAAAAAGTCAAGGAAAGAGAGAAATTCTTTACTGATGGGTTACAAGCCCACCAAGACAATCAAAGTTTATGTTTAGACATACAGCGCAAAACGCCTAATGTCTTAATCTCTAATTCCTGACGACTCTGAATCAATAAGCGGGAATTATTTTAACCCGTAAAGACTCATAAACAGCAAAAAACCAACAGCTAAACCACCAAAAATCAAAAGGTTTTTTTGTGCTGGTGTGAGCTTGTTTACACCAAGACCATAGTTAAGATTTGAGTCAAAGCCGGAGGCTTTTCCAACCGGACCAATGTTCTCAAACTGGGAAGTCCTTGCACCACAAACCGGACACCGCCAAGAAGATGCTAGTTCTGTAAAAGGTGTGCCAGCAGGAACTTCTTCCTTGCTATCTCCCTTTGTCGGTTCATAAACGTAGCCACAGACGCGACACTCATAGCGATCTAGTCCTTGGCTTTCTACAACTGATTCGCTCATAGCAAAAGACAAAGTGGATAATGTCAGGGCAATTCTTAAATCTACGTTAAAAATTATGACACAATTTCAGCTTATTTATTGTTTTCGGCTATCAAGCTGAATTAGTTAAATCAGTCTGTGTTAACTTTTGCCAGACTCTGTAACCACAAGACATATATAATGTAAAAGTAAGTAACAAAATTATTTACATCAACTATTGTGTTTGTCCTCAGTGGTTACGAGTACCTTTTAGGCTTTTTGTTAGTCTGTAGTCTGGTGCCTGCACTTGCACTCTCTGCATCTAAACTACTACGACCAAGTGGTGGTGGTCCAGAACGACGCACTACCTATGAATCAGGTGTAGAACCTATTGGTGGAGCCTGGATACAATTCAACATTCGCTACTACATGTTTGCCCTGGTTTTCGTGATCTTTGATGTGGAAACAGTCTTTTTGTATCCCTGGGCAGTTGCCTTTCATCGACTAGGGCTTTTAGCGTTTGTTGAAGCTCTCATTTTTATTGCAATTCTTGTTGTTGCCCTTGTCTATGCCTGGCGCAAAGGAGCCTTAGAATGGTCATGAATCCAACTAACATCACACAAGCGAATGATGGGTGGGATCAACAAAAAGAGAAGATCCTCAATCCCATTGAGCGCCCTACAGTTACGCAAGATCTCTCAGAAAACGTCATTCTCACAACAGTTGATGACCTCTACAATTGGGCAAAGCTATCGAGTTTGTATCCTTTGTTATTTGGGACAGCTTGTTGCTTTATTGAGTTTGCCGCACTGATTGGCTCAAGATTTGATTTCGACCGCTTTGGATTAGTTCCGCGTTCTAGTCCGCGACAAGCTGACTTAATTATTACTGCAGGAACGATCACAATGAAAATGGCACCGCAGCTTGTGCGTCTTTATGAGCAAATGCCCGATCCAAAATATGTGATCGCAATGGGTGCTTGCACAATCACAGGCGGCATGTTTAGCGTCGATTCACCAACGGCAGTACGTGGTGTAGATAAATTAATTCCTGTCGATGTCTATTTACCTGGCTGTCCGCCTCGTCCAGAAGCAATTATGGACGCGATTATTAAGCTACGTAAAAAAATTGCTAACGAATCAATTCAAGAGCGGAGTCAGGTTAAGCAAACGCATCGCTACTATAGTACAACTCATAGTATGAAAAGTGTTGCGCCAGTACTTACAGGTCAGTACCTACTTTCAGAAACTCGCAATGCAGCACCAAAAGAGTTGACTGAAGCGATTGGAATGCCTGTACCACCCGCACTTCAGGCAGTAGAAAAGGAGGAGGTTAGCCGTGGCTGAAGATGCAGAAAAATCAGAGCCAGTTGATCAAGAAGCAACGCAGATAGTAGAAGCTGGTAAGATTTCTCAATGGTTAGCTGAAAATGGTTTCGAGCATGAATCGCTGGAAGCAGACCATTTGGGTGTAGAGATGATTAAGGTAGAAAGTGATTATCTATTACCAATCGCTACAGCTTTATACGCTTACGGGTTTAATTATTTGCAGTGTCAGTTTGCCTACGATTCTGGACCTGGGCAAGATTTGGTGAGTGCTTATCACTTGATTAAAGTCAGTGATGATGCCGATCGCCCAGAAGAAGTGCGGTTGAAAGTCTTTTTACCAAGGGAAAATCCTAGAGTTCCTTCGGTTTATTGGATTTGGAAGACTGCTGACTGGCAAGAGCGAGAGTCTTACGATATGTTCGGGATTATTTACGAAGGACATCCCAATCTCAAACGTATCCTCATGCCAGAAGACTGGGTGGGTTGGCCATTGAGAAAAGACTATATTTCACCTGAATTCTACGAATTGCAGGATGCCTACTAATAGCTAGAATCTAGAGCATAATTTGTCAATCGCTTGACATAAACGCGATCGCACCGTGCTGTTTCTACTCCGCTTGCTGGTTGATATCCACTATGCTCATACAGCTTGACAGCGGTAGTTAAAACGCTTGCAGTTTCAACCCAAATCTGCTTAAAGCCACGTGATGCGATCGCTTGTTCTAATTGTTGTAACAAGTATTTTCCTAATCCTAACCCTCGGACATGAGGTAACAAATACATTTTTCGGATCTCTACCGCTTTCTCGCCACGCATCACAGGGTAGTACCCACCTGTACCAACTAATTGATCGTCTTGTTGAATTACCCAGAACTCGCCTCCTGTTGTGAGATAGTACTTTTCGACCTCTACAACATCACAATCTGCTGCCGCAGGCTCAAAATCAAGATCATACTCGGCAAGAACCGAGCGAATCAGGTTAGTAACAGGAGTGCGATCGCTTGGTTGCCAGTTGCGAATCTGAAATTGATATACAGCTTTCATCACACTCCTAATTTAACTACAAATTTTTATAAGCAAAAGTGCAGCTAATTGAGATTCTGTTGTCTATGTTGAGTGACATTAATTATCTCATGACAAGTAGGTGGGCATAATTTACGTATTACACTTTTTGTTTCGGTTAATGGTTAATTGTTGACTTTCTGTTGAGCGCTGACCATTGACCAATTACTACCTTTAATTTTACCCACTTACTCTACTGTTAGTATTTGAGTGCTCCTAAATTGACTGTGCTACCAGCAGAGACACCAACAGCATTAGCAATATCAGTAGGAAGCGGCTCTCCGCGTCCCATCGCTGGACTACCCGATTTGAGCCGAAAGTCGTTTGCACCAGCATTAACAAAGAACGGATCGTTAGAGTTAACAACATCAAGACTGTTGCCTTCTAAACCTGTGGTTGACCGGAAACTTGCCAAGGAAGTGAAATTTTGAGAGCATTGGTTGCCACTTAACCCCCAAATGAGATTAACAGGTTGGGTAGGAGAAGTACGGTAGTAAGCGTTATTATTGGTTGTTGGAACCATCAAACTTGATGGTTCTTTCACTGCACAGCCAGGAGCATAAAACATTGGACCATTCGAGTTCCAGAAAATGTTGTTCTTGACAACTGTGTTGCGTGTAACCCAGGTAATTCCTTTCGATATTTCCTTAGATTTCGCATTATTACGCGATGTTTCCTGAACCAAAAGATTGGCATGGTTGCGGGCAAGGGTGTTGTTGTAAATCCGTGCAGCAGAAGCATTGAGAACCATGATGCCGGCTGTGCTGTTGTTGTGAACGACATTTGAGGCAATGATTGCCTTGTGCGAGATTTCAAAGTAGATGCCAATGATGTTATTGCGCGCCACGTTATTGACAAAGGTAATATTGCTACTAGACTCGTCAGCCCACAGTCCCATTGATTTGTTATTGGCAACAGTGTTACCCCGCACTACCACACCATCACTCCAGAGAATTTTGACACCGCTGGCACTCCAAGAAGTCGAGAAGTTCTCCAAGTTGTTGTAGCTAATCACATTGTTTTCCAACAGTAGACGATGGGCATAGGAAGCACCAACTCCTTTGCGACCGTTGTAGCTGATGTTGTTCCCGTGCAGTTTGACGTTGGGTGATTGAACAGTAACACCTTCCATCGCATTCCACGCCATCGTCGTGTTCTCCACTGTGACGCCAGATGTACCAATCTTGATTGCTTGATCTGCATAATGTGCCAAGCCCAGTCCCCGCACCACTGAACCTGCGGTACTACTGTTCCACATAACAATACCTTCTACTTGCGTGGTGGCTTCGACAGTTTTGCTATTCGGGTTACTACCGACATACAGCTTCTTATTGCGAGGATCAACGTAGAATGTACCAGGTCCAACTTGGGTTTTGTTCCCAACTTGCTTGAGGGCGACACCATTGATGTAGACCATATCGCGATAGCCTGCTATGGGATGCTTAGGGTCAACTGCACGCGCTTGTTGATTCGGTGGAAACGAGTAATTCCAACCATCTTTGCGCCAGATGTTACCTTCAGACACCCAGCCGTCAACCACAGTGCTACCTTTGAGCCAGGGTTGCTCATTGGGATAGGCTTGTAATGTGAAGCGCTTGTTCAAGGGCAGTCGCGCGTTACGGTATGTCCCGCCACGAAAGACAATTGTTGCGCCACTCGGTGCCGAGGCGATCGCTTGACTAACAGGCCACGGAGAGTTTGCGGATCTGCCTGAATTACCAGGTTGACCTGTTGGTGAGACGAAAAACGCTCCATTAGGAATGGCATAACTCGTGTTTTTGATGTTGATTGTAGCGGCTGTTGCTATCTGTGGTACCGAGGTCAATGCTGCTAGCATCACCTGTGATAGCAAGAGTAAAGAAAAGTGGTTATTACATTGACTGTTCATCATTGCTCTCCATATGGGTTATGTGCTCAAAGTGGTTTACAACTTTGCTTTGCAAGCTTGAGTCACTTTTGCTGTTATCTCTCTTCATTGCTGTTGCAGCAGAAATTCCACTGCGATTGCTGCACAGATATGTCATCTCGATATTTGGAGCCATCAAAATTTCGCTCAACAATATGCTTCATGCAGTAAAAGCTGCAATCAGTTCTGAATCGTGAAATTTGAAAGGCAAGATCTCTAAAACTACTTGCTGAAGGGTTGGCAACTTGTGCTTTTTTGGGTAGTAAAATATTTACTTTCTGTAGTTGATAGCTAGAGAAAGCAAGCTAGGATACAGAAAGAAATTAACTGATTAATTGGTACCTAAACGCAGGAACTTTTCAGAAATCAAGGCGACTTATAGTCTATACATTACCATTTTTCTTTCAGTTTTTTGCTACTATTAAATAACTGCAAACTAAAAGTAAACATCTAAACACAGACTCGTGCATTAAAAAAGTAACCTCCTCACTTCTTAGTTACAAAGTTTTCTTTTTTACAAATCCACGTAGCACAAAGAAAGAGCATACACTGTTTAAAGTTGAAATTCAAGTGTAATCTTACCGAAAAATTAAAAGTTATAAATTTTATAAGTTAGCTAATCAGTAAATCCACTAGTAAAAGTTGATAATCTGCCGTATAAACTGAGTTGACTATATTCTTTTAAATATGTCAGTAATAGCAGAAAAAACGTTTTTTTCATCTTTAACAGAAGTTGTTTCATTTAACTCGTTGTAAATGAATAAACGAGAATGAGAACATTAATAATACGCATAGTAAAAAGACGGGCGATCGCTTTATGCAAAGCAAAAGTGGATGCGCTAGAAGATTCAAGTCATAGTACCTTCAGAGCGATCGCCTACGAACTACAGCCGTATTAAGTTCTGAAAAATGCCAAGCTCTTCAACCAATGACATATAAATAGCATTAGCTGTCAAGCAATACTTTCTTATCGCAATGCACCAAGATTGACTTTTCTACCAGCAGAGACACCAACAGCATTAGCAATATCAGCAGGAAGCGGCTCTCCGCGTCCCATCGCTGGACTACCCGATTTGAGTCGAAAGTTGTTTGCACCAGCATTAACAAAGAACGGATCGTTAGAGTTAACCACATCAAGACTGTTGCCTTCTAGACCTGTGGTTGACCGGAAACTTGCCAAGGAAGTGAAACTTCGAGAGCATTGATTGCCACTCAGCCCCCAAATGAGATTAACGGGACGATTAGCAGCGCGCCGATAGTAAGCATTGTTATTAGTTGCCGGAATCATTAACCGTGACGCCTGTTTTACTGCACAGCCAGGAGCATAAAACATTGGACCATTCGAGTTCCAGAAAATGTTGTTCTTGACAACTGTGTTGCGCGTTGTCCATGTGATCCCTTTCGATATTTCCTTAGCTTTGGTGTTTCTACGTGAGGTATCCTGAACCAAAAGATTAGCATGGTTGCGGGCAAGGGTGTTGTTGTAAATCCGTGCAGCAGAAGCATTGAGAACCATGATGCCGGCTGTGCTGTTGTTGTGAACGACATTCGAGGCAATGATTGCCTTGTGCGAGATTTCAAAGTAGATGCCAATGATGTTATTGCGCGCCACGTTATTGACAAAGGTAATATTGCTACTAGACTCGTCAGCCCACAGTCCCATTGATTTGTTATTGGCAACAGTGTTACCCCGCACTACCACACCATCACTCCAGAGAATTTTGACACCGCTGGCACTCCAAGAAGTCGAGAAGTTCTCCAAGTTGTTGTAGCTAATCACATTGTTTTCCAACAGTAGACGATGGGCATAGGAAGCACCAACTCCTTTGCGACCGTTGTAGCTGATGTTGTTCCCGCGCAGTTTGACGTTGGGTGATTTAACAGTGACACCTTCCATCGCATTCCGCGCCATCGTCGTGTTCTCCACTGTGACGCCAGATGTACCAATCTTGATTGCTTGATCGGCATAATGTGCCAAGCCCAGTCCCCGCACCACTGAACCTGCAGCTGAGTTATTCCAGACGATAATGCCTTCCGCTTGTGTGGTGGCTTCGACAGTTTTGCTATTCGGGTTACTACCGACATACAGCTTCTTATTGCGAGGATCAACGTAGAATGTACCAGGTCCAACTCGGGTTTTGTTCCCAACTTGCTTGAGGGGGACGCCATTGATGTAGACCATATCGCGATAGCCTGCTATGGGATGCTTGGGGTCAACTGCACGCGCTTGTTGATTCGGTGGAAACGAGTAATTCCAACCATCTTTGCGCCAGATGTTACCTTCTTTTACCCAACCAGTAATGATAGTACTACCTTTGAGCCAGGGTTGCTCATTGGGATAGGCTTGTAATGTGAAGCGCTTGTTCAAGGGCAGTCGCGCGTTACGGTATGTCCCGCCACGAAAGACAATTGTTGCGCCACTCGGTGCTGAAGCGATCGCTTTACTGACAGGCCACGGAGAGTTTGCGGATCTGCCTGAATTACCAGGTTGACCTGTTGGTGAGACAAAAAACGCTCCATTAGGGATACCATAATTTGTTCTTTTAATGTTGATCGCGGCTGTTGCTGTTTGCGGTACTGCGAATGGAGTTGTCATTAAAACTGCCAATGCAAGTTTGGCTAGCATATGTAAAGAAAAGTGGTTATTACATTGACTGTTCATCATTGCTCTCCATAGTGACTTTTGATGGAAGTGTTATGTAAAGTCAGTAAAGTGGCTATTTTCGCAAGCCTAAATTCGTTCACTTGCTGTCAAGTTTCCTCATTGCTGATTTAATTGCTGGTTGTTGATGAAGAGGTAGCACAAAGCAACATCCAGCAGAAAATTTACAGCTATTGCTGCATGAACAAGGCTTTTTAAGTTTCGTAGTATGTTAGCGAAGAGCAGAAGGTAAGCTTACTTTTTGGAATGATTTTGAACTGCTCTTATCTAAAGTTGAGAAAAGTTGTGCAAAAAGTAGATCTACAGTCCAAATTTGTGAAAGTTCTTGCCCAAGATACTTAGCATATCAGGTAGCCAGTATCTACATTAAAGACAATTTATAGACCTGAATTTTCCCTACAAATGCAAGGTTGCGCAGTGGAGAATTGTATTCTTGCAGTAGGTATTTGTTCATTAAATTCAAAACAAAAATTAATTTGCCTCCTTTGCTGACATTTCAAAATTTTGAGATATAACAGAATTACACAATCAAACTTATCGAAAAAAGATTACGCTGCTTAAAGAACACATTCAAGCGTAATTTTACTGAAAAATTTTTAGTTATATTTTGTTTGCAATTATTTGAATTTCAGTGTATATACTGAAGCAAAATGATGTTATGTTATGAACCCAATAATGGCTAGGTCAAAGCTTTAGAGACAATTGCAAAGAAACAGGCAACCAGAACAATTCAGATATAAACTATAAAAAATAATATTAATAAAAGTATAGATTTCTGTTTTGAAATGTAGATTATGGCGTAGCAGCACTTAGTAGAATAAGATAGCGATCGTTATACTTTTTAAACTTTTTTAAGCTATAGAGAAAAAACTTAATTATATGAGCTAGGATATTCTCCCACAGCAAAAATCGCAGGCGATCTTTCACCTGCGACTCTAACAGTATGTTGGAGTATTACACATTGCTACTCTTTTACAGAGGTAGTAAGTAGGTGGACGTCATTATTTACTACAGCTGAGGTGTGAAGTAGCCAGACTACTAGTTTGGTTAATGTGCAATCGATACCTGAGACTGCAGTGCACCTAAATCAACTACTTTACCAGCAGGAACTCCCATGGCATGAGCGATATCGGCGGGTAATGCTTCCCCACGTTTGATTGCAGGGCTACCTGATTTCAAGCGAAAATCATTAGCTTCTGCATTGACAAAGAATGGATCGTTACTATTGGTGACTTCTAATCCATTAGACTCTAGCCCTGTAGCTGAGACAAAGCTAGCAAGGGTGCGAAACGTATTAAAGCATTGACTACCACTTAACCCCCAAACCACAAAGTTTTGTGGTTCATTTACTGCTGGACGGTAGTAAGCATTGTAATCAGTGACAGGGATCATTTGTCTTGATTGCTCTCTTAATTCGCAGCTAGGAGCAAAGAAGGTAGGCCCATTAGAGTTCCATAAGATGTTATTTTTGACAACCGTGTTGCGCGTAATCCAAGTAATACCGTCTGCAATCTCTTGTGTTTTTGTATTATTGCGCGGTGTTTCTTTGATTAAGAGGTTAGCATGGTTGCGTACAAGAGTATTGTTGTAGATACGGGCACTCGACGCATTAAGTATCATAATTCCAGCAGGAGCATTCTCATAGACTACATTTGAAGCAATAATTGCTTTGTGTGCAATTTCATACATAATGCCGATGCTGGCATTTTTCCGGACGACATTATTGACGACGGTGGAGTTTGTTGTAGACTCGTCAATCCACAAGCCTATCGCATTATTGTGTTCAACAAGATTGTCACGCCATACCAAGCCATCAGTCCAAATAGTTTTGATGCCTGCTGCACCCCATTGTTTTGAGAAGTTTTCGACATTGTTGTGACTCAGAACATTATTCTCTAACAACATCCGGTGAGCATAAACACCCGCTACTCCTTGACGTCCGTTGTAGCTAAGGATATTGCCTCGCAATACTGCATCTGTATCAGTTAGTAAAACTCCATTCAGTCCATTCCATATAAGTGTGTTGTTTTCTAATGTCACGTTTGGTCTTCTGATATTAATAGCGTTATCAGCGTAGTGTGTAATCCCCAAACCACGAATTACTGTATTTTCTGCAGAGTTGGAAGTCGTAAAAGCAAACTCTTTAGCTGTCGATTCCACAGTTTTACCTGCTGGATTACTGCCAATGTAAAGTTTCTTATTAGCTGCATCCACATAAAAAGTTCCTGGGACAACTTGAGATTTGCTACCTACTTGCTTCTGCGTGACATTATTAATGAACACCATATCTCGATGACCGGCTAAGGGGTAATTCTTGTCAAGAGATTCAGGTTGTCCTTTAAAAGGAAATGAATGTTCCCAGCCATCTTTACGCCAAATATTACCGTCTTTTACCCAATCGTTAACAACAACACTACCCTTAATCCAAGGTTTCTCGTGTGGGTAAGCTTGTAAAGTCAGATTTTTACGAATGTTAACTTGGACATCCCGATACACACCACCCCGAAAGATAATTGTTGCATCACTAGGGGCTGCTGCTATTGCTTTTGCAACTGACCACGGAGAGTTGACAGTTCTACCAGTGTTTGTGTCTTGTCCATCTGGAGATACAAAATAAGCATCACTAGGAATTGCGTAATTAGTATTTTTTATTTCAGGAACAGAGTTGTTGCTAGTTGCTGAAGCTGCTCCTGGAGACAATAATAATACTGTTAATAAACCTTTGGTAAATAAAAGAGTCTTAATTTGTTGCCAATTAAATTTAGTCATTTTTCAAATATAAGTAATTATTTTTACTACGAAAAAAATAGGTCTGTTGATAAGATCCTTTTCAAATTCATGTCTGCACAACTTTTCGTTGAATCTTGTTTGCATTAAAACTAAAATTCAAAGAATGAAATAAGTATTTTGGAAAACTTTGTAAAAACTTTCTAAAAACTAATTAATAGTTGATTGAGCAGAGTGAAGACTAATTGAAGAACCTCATCTGTAGCTATATCCTATTCACTTCAACCCAAGATCATCATTAGTGTAAATACGACTTTTATGATTTAAAAAACTAACTTTTTTTTCGGTATATCTGCGGCTGTTAGCAAATTTTGCCCTTATTTTACTTGTCAGTATTCTACTGAATGATATTTTCACGAACGGTATTAGCTCGTATATTTATTGCTATACTTGGCTGATAAAGATACGTAAGTCATCAAGTATAAGGAGGTAAAAACCTCCCCACAGCTAACGTTTAATTTAGTTAACCTGCTTAAAACACCGTCAAACTGCACAATGTATCTGAGATGCGCTTAAGAAACAGTATGTCTTTACCTTTTTAACAAGCGCAGTTAAAACACTTGCAGGGAATAAGTTTATTGGTAATTTATTCTCGTTGACCTACTAATACTGTTCGTGATTTAGTAGTAATTATTCAGTTATTCCTATACTTCTTGTAGGAGAAATAGTGAAGATATTTAACAATAAATAAAGATTTTATTATAATCTCGAAATAAATGAGAGTTTATTTACTTTTATAAGTAATTACAGATTGTAATGACGTCAGTGTTATCTCCAAGCAGTTACCTGTAGAAACACCATTTTGGAGACATCTGTTTGCTTAAGTAAATCTTCGTAATTTAAGTTGGGCTTGGATTGTAAGTAGTCGCGTACTGTCGAATAGGCTGTTGTAGGTAAAAGAGAGTTATTAACTCTCTTTTATTTTCTTCGCTGTGCAGAGTATTACTGACAAATGAATACTTGTCGTGTTTCTACTTAAGCCATCCTGAGAGATCCCGTCCTAGTAGTTCTTGCATTTGTAGAATGTCTTCGCGATATTCTTCTACTAACTGTTTACGCATCTCAGGTGAAATCGGCGGTGGTGTATCAAAAACTTTACTTCTAACATAATGTCGTACTCCATCGGGTAGGAGTGTTTTCATCGCAGGTTTGATTGGCTTGAGATTATCGAGCAAATCGCTAAAAAATTGGTTTTTGGGAACAACAGATACATTATATTTACGAGATACATCAGGTTCAAAGCTGGAATCGACTTCCAAAAATTCAAATAAGTCTTTAATGACTCCTGCAGGGTTAGTGTTTAGATCTTCATACAAACAAACTTTAATTTGAGAACGGTCGAATAAGTCAAGATAGCGGCTTAACTGCTTGTAGTAGAATCCTTTGGATTTATAGTGCCAAAGAAAGACTGAATTTTCACGAATTCGCGTTTCTTCTTCTTGAAGTGCGTGTTTAAAATCTTTCAGTGGCTCATGATTGTGCCTGATAGCATGCAAGAAGTTGGAATAGGCTCTTTCAGCTGGATGACGTAAAATAGCGATGAGCTTGGCATGAGGTAGGTAATGTTTTATTCGCTCAGCAGCTTGGGGAGCATAAATGTATGAGGGAGATGCTTCTCCGATTAATGATGATTCTGGTGCTCCTTGAAAAAGTTTTTGGTAGTCTTTAATGTTATTGATGACAGCAAACGATTCGTTGCGATCAGCTTCAGAGAAGGATTCGTCTGGGTTTGCACCTTCATATGTAAAAAAATGTGGCTCCTTGATAGGACTCATGTAAATTTGCGGATGCTGTTTTAAGTAATAGTAGAGAGAAGAAGTTCCAGCTTTCTGCGCTCCTATGATCAGGAAATTAGGCATTGACATATGTTTCGGCATCCTTATTGTGTTGTTGGAAGCTTAGTTCATACCGAGTGGTAAATCGGTTACAAGCAAAACTACTGAGTTATACTGAGTTCTAAATGAGTTTATTTAACTTGACGTGGTGGAGCTTGATCAAAAGCTGATGCGATCGCATTCCATGCTAACTTACGTTCAAGTTGGGCATCTAGCGGTAGTGGACGTATCGGAGCACCATCCTGACGAGGGGCAAAGTTGGTCAGCCAAGTGTAGCGATCGCTTAGTCCCCAGGTGATGACAGTATTAACCGCAGGTTCATCTAGCACAAGTGATAAGTAATCTTGGTAAACTCCAGCAATAATAGCATCGCGGTTATTTGCTTCGAGAAGATTTTTTTCTAATACATCCATTTCCGTAATCAAAATCTTCAGATCGAGACTAGCAACCTCTTTAAGAAAATCTCTTAATTTTTTGGCATTAAACCCTTGAGGACTTGCACCTATATGCGATTGAATTCCTAATGCATGTACAGGAACTCCTCTTGATTTCAACCGTTCTAAGAGCTTGAGAACTTGAGTTCTTTTCACTGCTGTTTTGGCATTGTCATATTCTAAGTTGTTGTCGTTATAGACAAGTAATGCTTGCGGATCTGCAGCAGCGGCTGTACGAAATGCCATTTCGATATAATCTACTCCCAATAACCTCAGCCAAGGAGTTTGCCGCAATCCATCTTTTGTCTTGTTAGGAACGATTGCTTCGTTAACGACATCCCAAGAGTGGATATTTCCAGCATAATGCTGGACTACAGTATTTATGTGTTCAGTTAATACTTTTGCAGCATTTGTTCGATCGACAGTTTCTTCAAACCATTTGGGTAAAGCCCGATGCCAAACTAAAGTGTGTCCTCGCAACAACATGTTATGTTTCTGCGCAAAGTTTGCCATCCAATCACTGCGGCTAAAATCAAACCGCTCAGGAGTAGGGCGTAGTGCCTGCCATTTTAATTCATTCGCAGGAACCAACATAGCGCACTCTTGAGCGAAGCGTTGCGCAAACGCTACATTTGTTGTCAGTACTTGATGTTGAGCAGCTGCTCCATAAATGAGTCCTTTATCTGCTGCGCGTTCTCGTAAAGGAGTATCTCCAGTGACAGCAAATCTTGCGATTCCTCTTTCTTGGGGTTGTTCGGGTACTTGATGCCGATTCAGATAATGATTTGCGATCGCAACACCTGCACCTGCTGCACCTAAGCTGGATACAATAAGCGTGCGTCTTTTAATCATAGCTGGAATTATAGATGATGAAACGACTCAATTGCGCGGACTATCTAGACTACAATAGTCTCAGATGCTTGGTTTTTAGCTTGATTTTGGATACGACGTTTTTGACTAGCGCCTATTACCTTCAAACCGATTAATTGTAGTTGAGTGTAAAACGGTTGAGGCAAAAACCATAGTGCATAAGCTGCTGTCAGGGTGACAAGAGTACGCCTAGGCTCTTCTATTAATATACGCCAGTGAGTCATTAAGGCTCTATGGCTGAGATTTATTGCCATTGAACCGTCACTCATTGTGACTGCTTTACGCGCTAAATACCTCAGAGTATAAGCCATAGCTGGCTTTTCCCACTCAGCTACAACTGCTGGAGCATATAACTGAGCTTGTGCTATGAACTGATCCCAAGACTCCAGTGTTTTGAGCAGATTAGCTGAATTTCCTATTGAATGTAATCTATATGTAGCTAAAAGTTCAGGAACGACTTCCAATTTCCAGTTAGTTCTCACACAAATGCGGAACCAACATTCAGCATCTTCTGACTGACGCAGGTTCTCGTCAAAGTAACAGTCTTCAACAATACCATTGTATTCTTGTTGAAATTTAATTTCTTCTAATACTTCTCGCCGAGTCACCAAACACGAAGGACTTACTATTGGATTGCGACACAAAATTGCTCCTGGGGTAATAACTTTGTACTCTGTCGCATTGTAAATGCCTAATGGTTTACCAATTTCATCAACAAAAGCACAATAACTAAAGCTAACACCTACATTTGGTGACTTTTCTAAATGATTGATATGCTTTTCTAATTTTTCTGGTACCCAGGTGTCATCCGCGTCCAAAAAAGCAATGTATTCTCCTTGTGCGTGACGAATTCCGTTATTTCTAGCTGCTGACGCACCTCGATTGTTCTGGTGAATAATTTTTATTCGAGAGTCTATAAATTGCTGACAAACTTCGATACTTGCATCAGGAGTTCCATCATCAACAAGAATAATTTCAAAATTTTTATACGATTGTGCTAAAACTGATTGCACAGCATCTGCAATATATTTTTCAGCAGCATAAACTGGAACAATTACAGAGACTTTTTTCATATTTATCAATGCTTATCGCTCATTAATGAGTTTCTTCTACAGAAAAATGAGTGTTGGATTGCTGATCTTGCTAATTTTTACATAAAATTTAATACCCTTTCAATGGATATGTCTGCTTGTACGACTTATCTACTAATTCTTTTACAGGTTGTTGTAATGGTTTCCACAATAATACTGCTATATAAAGTACCCAATATATATCGTTGCGAGAGAGAATGGTACTGTAAGTTACATTAAATAGTAACAAAACAGTTAGATACATAATAGGAAATAAAAATTCTGGTCTTTTATTTTGTCGAATATTACGAATAGCTTTAAGAAAAGCGAATAGCAAGCTCATTGTAAATACGGCAACTCCTAAAAAACCCAAATCAAGCCACAAATCTAAAATTCCATTGTGACCATGAGGAGGCGTCCATCTTACAAACTCCCATACAAAACTAGAATAACTTTGCCACCCAAGCCAGAAAGCATTGTAGCCATAACCTAACCAGGGACGCTGTAATATCATCACCCAAACAGCTTCCCATAGAGGTGTTCTTCCCGTAAAGGTAGCGTCTTTTCCAATTAAAGACAGTAGAGTGTCTGCTTCACTTACAACTAAGATAGATGCAGCACTAGCAGTTAAAATTGAAATAATAAATATTGGTAAAAAGACCGTTGAGCGCCATCGCAAAGCTGCGTATAAAGGGAGAAGTGCTAGAGTCGTAATGCAAACGAGTAGCGAGGTCTTGGATGTTGAAAGAACTAGAAGTGCAAATGAGAGAATAAAGCCACTCCATGCAATCCATCGATACTTAGTTTTGTCTAATGCTAGGAGCAAAAATACTAATGTACTTAATGTCATAGCTCGACCTAAATTATTCTTTTGGGCAAAAACCCCGCGCCACGCACCTGCATGAGGAAAAACATCAATACCATACCTTGGTATAGCTATAGCAAAAACAAAACTGAGTACTACCATCAGACCAAATGCCCAACCAAGAAGTCTTAGTTGCTCTTTTGGTTGGTATCTTACAGAAAAATAAACGCCAAAAATACTTGTTCCTAGTAGGGCAAAACTGCGGCGGAGGGTTACGGATGGTACTACTGACCAATAGTATGAGAATAAAGCAATTCCTATTGCTACTATTGAAAGAAGTAAAGCTATATCTAAATTAAGGTTAGTAGGAATCTTTGTGAAACCTTTCAAGCGAATTAACAGCAACCCTGCAGTAATCGCATAAACAACAAACCAGATAATTTGAAATAAAGCACTTCCCTCAGCAGATGCACCATCAGGTCTTAATAAAACCCCTAGTACACCTCCTGTAAATAAAATTAAGGCAATAACTGTAAAACTATTTTCTGCTAGTTTTAAAAAGTTTTTCATTGGAGAATTAAACCATAAAAACTACTAAGTACCCTAGATTTTTGCAAACTAATTGCTGTTTGGGTAAAGTTGTTCGTACTAGTGATTAATCCTCCTTAACTTAAAGAATCGCTGATTGACAACTTTCCTCATTTTTAACAATGACCAAGTTTGAATTAACTAGAAAGAGAGCCTGTGCTAGCAGCAACCTGATGTAAATTGTGGCGATCGCCTATAACCTGTTCATAAATCTTTTCTAGTAAACGTGCTTGCTTTTTCACATCAAATAAACTACATACACGCTGTGGTCCAAATGTACTGAAACGATGCCATAACTGCTCGTCTTTCATAAGCAACAAAATATAATCAGCGAGTTCTTCCCAATTACGTTCTGCGGCAAGAAACCCAACTTCACCATGCGCTACTGCTTCGGGAATAGCTCCACTTGCAAAGCTAACTACAGGAAGTCCCATTGCTTGGGCTTCAGCAAATACCATACCAAATCCCTCAGCTTCGCCCGATACGGCAGTAATACTGGGAACGCAAAATATTTTAGCTTTGTTCATCCAATCTTTTACAACATCTGGTGGTTGCACGCCAAGAAAACGATACTTATGCAAGCTAGTTTTAGCGAGTTCTTCTAAAGAAGAACGCAGTTCTCCATCGCCAATGATGATTAATTCCATCTCAGGTTGCATCGCCTGAACTTTACTCATAGCGCGAATTAAGTATTCACAACCTTTTTTTTCTACTAAACGAGCTACAAATAAAACCACAGGTTCGCGTTTAACAGACTCTGATTGAAATACTTCAGTATTGATACCAGTGTAGTGAACAAGAATTTTATCTGGCGGAAATCCTTGTTGCAAGAGATGTTCTTTCGATTGCTGCGATACAGTTAAAAAGAGACTAACCTCCTGCTTCAAGATTTCTCTTCGCTGCAGATATTGACGATAACTAAAATATGATTTTTGAGCGATGTCGTCCGCAATCATTTCCTCATACCCGTGGTAAGTTACAATCATTGGGATCTGTAAGTAACGTTTGAGTGGCAAAGCTAAGCTGCCACCTATACCAAAATGGGCGTGAATCAGTAGTGGCTTTAGTTTTTTCGCAGGCGCAACTAGTGCAGGTGCAAAGCCAAACACCTTGAAACTTGCTTCGCGCGCCCAACCTATTGGGGTGTATTCATTTAAAAGCAAAGTTCTTTCTGGGGGGGTGCGTAAACCTTCTTTAATTAAGCGTGAGCCTATGTAATAAGGAGTAAAACGCTCTAAAGCTTCTGCTTGTGCCAGAACAAAAGTCTCTGAAGGTGGTAACAACCAATCTCGGTAAATCAGCACATTTGGCTTTTGGTTAAGCATTCGTTAATTTATCCCCACGTAAGACTTCTGTACTGAATTACTGTCGAACTACTGATAATCTATTTACTACCCGATATTAAAAGCTGAAACAGAACTATTTGCGGTTAATAATTAGTCTTGTCAGAATTATTTATGCTTCAACTATGCATTATGGAAGAGCCGCATCAAACTGAAACTTTCATTATTCTAACCATTTCGAGAGATCGCGCTGCAGAAACTTTTGAAGACTTAGAATATCTTCTCGATAAACCTCAATGAGATTCTGATGTATCTCCTTTGAGAGGGTTGGTGGCTTTTCGTAGATTTTGCTTCTCAGATAATGACGTAATTTGTCTGGAACCAAAAGATTCATTGCTGGTTTGATAGAACTAAAATTTTTAATGAGAGTTTTTATAGCATCGTTTTTAGGCACACCAGCCACGTTGTATTTCAACGATGTATCAGGCACAAACGTGTCGTCTACACCAAGAAACTTAAAAATGTCTTGTACCAATTTTATCGGATCTGTTTTTAAATCTTCGTAAAGATACACTCTTATTTGCTCTCGATCAAAAAGCTCTAAATAGCGCTTCAGTTGAGTGTGATAAAATCCTACGTTGACATAATGTCCCCATCCCCAGTTGTTGCGAATTCGGGTTTCTTCTTGTTGTAGAGCCTCAGCAAAGTCTTTTGCTGTTTCTCGTCCCTCTCTTACATGCATGATATATCCTGAGTAAGCCCGCTCTATTGGGTTTCTTAAAATCGCGATCAGCTTAGCATCAGGGATATACTTTTTAATACGCTCAGCAGCTTTGGGACTATAAAGATACAGCGGAGAGGCTTCACCAATAGCAATTTCGTTTGTAACTCCTTGAAATAACTGACGATATGTTTCGATGTCTGTAATTGCACTTTTACAGATATTCTCGCGATCGCCTGGTCCGCGAAAGTCTAGTTTATCTCCTTCAAGCGCAAAAAATTTTGGCTCTTTTTCAGGACTCATATAGATCTGAGGATGCTGCTTGAGGTAGTAGTAGAGTGCCGTTGTACCTGCTTTAGCTGCTCCGACAACTAGAAAATTTGGCATTGTCATATTGTTAGTTGTCTCCTTTGTTACAGAAATTGCTTTGTTGATTAATACTATTCGCTAGCAAATGAGAAAAGTTGCAGAAACTTATTAGATCTAAAAATAGATTCGGTTAATTTGTCTCAGTTTTTTATTCTTGCAACCATTTAGATAAGTCTTTTTGGATAAGATCTTGTAACTTCAAAATGTCTTCTTTATACACTTCAATAAGTTGTTTACGAATGTCTTGTGCAAGAGGCGGCGCTTTTTCTAAATTATTATTATGTAGATTCAGCATAACGTTGCGACGTAAGCTTGTAGGAATGAGTGGTTTAAGAAGTGTCTTAACAGGATGACTTTCTGCTCTTAAAAACTCATGCAATGCTTTATTCTTAGGGATTCCTGAAACGTTATGTCTAGCAGTTGTATTAGGATTGAATGTATCATCTATGCCAAGAAATTGAAAAGAATCTTGCAAGATACTCAAAGGATTTGAAGTAAAATCATCATAAAGATAAACTTTGATTTGCTCTTGAGGAAATAAGTCAAAATAGCGCTTAACTTGATGATAGTAAAATCCCATATGCTGATAATAGTAAATCGGCACCCAGTTATTTTGTCTGCGCCACTCTTCTTCTGCAAGAGCTTGAGAAAAGTCTAAGTCAGGCTCAAGTCCATCTCGCTTCTGAAAAACAAACGCAGAGTATGCTCTCTCAACTGGATTACGTAAAATAGCAATGAGCTTTACTTCTGGTATGTAATGCCGAATTCGTGCGGCTGCTTTGGGAATATACAAATACAACGCAGATGCTTCACCAATCGCTGTTTCTTTTGATTCACGAAATTGTTGTTGATAAGCCTCAAGATTAGTAATTGCAGTGCGATTTAACCATTCATTCTCACCTGCTGTTCCAGCAAAGTTTACCTTTTCTCCTTCAAAAGCAAAAAAATGTGGTTCTTTTTCAGAACTCATGAAAACTTGTGGATGCTGATTAATATAGTTATATAGTGCAGTTGTACCTGCTTTAGCTGCACCGATAATTAGAAAATTGGGCATTTTCATAGCTAGTAAACTTCCTTGTTCAAAACCCGTAAAATATAGTCGAGACAATTTAATATATAGACTTTTTTATATATTCTTAAAACTATGTACATAGCAGATTTTTTACGATTTTCATTACCATGATTGAATAAGTATTCTTTTAAAGACCGATACAAGAGTCACGATTTTAAGTAAAAGTAAACAGATCTAGCACTAATTTCCATTTTCTCCCAAGGTGAAATACTAGATAAATAAGTTTTGATAGCAAGTGTATCTTCAGGTGTAATTTTGCCAGTTTTTCGAGCAATACCAATACCACGAGAAAATAGCTTGTTTGTGTATTTTGCTAAAAATGGCCATTTTTCACGTAAGTTATATGCGGTTAAGATGGCTACTCTTGCTACTAGATGTTGTTTGTCAGGTTTTTCAGTGTAATTATTACTGCCGTGTAATCTTAAATAGGCTAGTTGGTTATCTAGAAAGTAGCCTTTACTTAAAGCTGCAGCTGCAATTTTTAAATAGTTATCGCTTGTGATTCTGATGATTTCAGGCATGGGTAAGATTTGCTGGAGAAGCGATCGCTCAAAACACAAACCAGAGGTAGCTGGGCTGTAAAATGGTAGCTTTCCATCATTTTTCAGTTTTGCTCTAAAGTCACACACGCGCGTGCCGCTTTCACGACTTAGCTTGATGTACTCACCCGTTTTTGCCTCTACAAATCGTAACCGATGAAAACACCAGCCAATATCTGAGTGTTGATTAAATATTTTGACTATCTCTGTAACTTTTTCTGGAATAAATACGTCGTCAGAGTCAAGCATACAAATAATATCGCCGCTGCTTGCCTTAAATCCGGCATTGAATGCAGATGCTTGTCCGCCATTTTCTTTAAGAACAGGAATGATTTTATCTTGATAACTTGCAATGACTTCACGAGAGTTATCGATTGAGCCATCATCCACTACAATAATTTCAATGTTGGTGTAAGTTTGACTTAAAACACTTTCTATGGCTTCAGGTAAAAAGCGACCATAGTTGTAATTATTGATAATTACACTAACCAAAGGATTCAAATTTGCTTCGCTCATGTTCTTGCTTGCTTGAAGCTTAAGTTAATGGCTAATAAAGCTGTTTTCAAACCAAATTTGACTGTTTTTTTGTTAATTCCCCAAGTTGGAATTTTTAGTAATAGCATAAATAAGTCTTTACTAGAACCATTTAGCAAATAATAGTTTCTAGCATCCATTGAATCAAAATAAGAAACTACTGGTTTTTTATTGTGTTCTTTTAATTTTGAGTTCAAAAAAGACTCTATTTTAAAAATGAATTCTTTGTTCTTTACTTTTGATTTTCCATACCAATTGTTTGCATTATGAAGTCGATATTTCGCTAACACTTGATCAACTCCATAAACTTCTCCTATCAATAGAGCTGGTCGAACAATAAATTCGTCAGCAGAAGTAAGTACGCCTTGTTCCGGAATTGGAAATATTTGTTCAGCGAGTGCTCGACTCATGGCGATCCCACTTGTAGGCGAAGCTGCGTAAGGAAAAAATCGATATTGACAAGTGTAGTTGTATAAATTCGCTGGCAAATTGTAAGGAGACTTGGGTAATTTCTGACCTAAAGGTACTCCGTTTTTATCGATACATTCTAGCAAGTGGTAGAGCATTACATAGGAATTCTCTACCATTTTACTCAACAGTATATTACAGATTTCCTGAACCTTGTTTGCATAGAAAATATCATCTGAATCTAAGAAGAAAATGATATCTCCTTGTGATGCTGCAAACCCAGCATTAAATGCAGAAGCTTGTCCGCCGTTTTTCTTTATGATAGAAATAATTTGACTACCATATTGGGCAATGACTTGTGGTGAGTCATCAGTTGAGCCATCATCAACAACAATAACTTCAGTGCGAGAATACGTTTGGTTAAGGGCACTATCGATAGCTTCTTTTAAGTAACAACTATAGTTATAGTTGTTGATAATTATACTTACTAGCGGAAGCTGGCTGTCAGCATTCATGAGTCTAGCTATCCAAGTAAGGAATTTAAGATGTTCGTATTCCTAATCTTTTCCCAATTCGCGGTAAAATTTCATTGGGTTTTTTTGAAAAATATTCGAGTCGTTTTTCAGCTTTATAATACTCGCGTTTGACGGCGACTAACCCTTGCTTATATACAGGAAGTTTTCGCAAATATTTCTGCATTAATTGCCGCAAGCGGATAGCATTTTGACCGCTATTGATATCATTAACTGTTTTTGTGCCTGAGATTTGACGATAATTGCCCCAAATCTCATCGACATATTTCACGTTTGCTACTTGTACAGCTTTTAGAAGAAAATCGACATCCATAGCATAGTGTTCATCAACTTCATAAAGTCCTACTTTTTCATGAAGTGATTTGTGGTAAAAATAAGCCGATGGATTAAAAGGAAATGGGTTAATGTTGTAGCCAACTAAAAGATCAGTAATTTTCAGTCTTTTTGGTCTATTGATTCGTTTTAGATTGTTATCATCATCGAGAATATTGCAGTTACCAACAAGTAGACTCGGTTCCGGTAACTTGTCAAAGATTGCTGATATGCGATTTAACACATTAGGCTCATAGAAATCATCAACATTGAGGATTGCAATAATATTGCCTTTTGTCATGGCAATTCCTTTATTCATTGCATCTGATTGTCCTCGATCTTTTTCTGATATCCAACGAATATGTGGATAAGATTGAGCAGACTTTTTGATAATGTCTACCGTCGCATCAGTTGACCCACCGTCAACAATAATATGCTCTATATTTGAGCATTTCTGGTCAACAACAACTTTAATACAATCTTTGATGTATTTTTCGCCATTGTACACTGGCGTAATGACGCTGATCATGGGTATGTTTTGTCGCTTTCTTTTAGAGATTCGTGTTTGTATGTGATATTACTGATGCTGCACAACACTTATACCACAACCAGGCATCAATAGTTAAAAAATAATAAAGCCACGCACAACAAGTGCTATGGCTTGGCTGCAACACTAGATTTATCTTCGAGTTGTTATTGGTGCATTCTCTTCTACAGGGAAGTTCTTTTCGTTGGCGTACTCCTTCGCATAGTAGAAGTAGCTGTCTGACTCGTTTTCGGGAATAACACCATTGACAACTAAGCCGAGGACATTTTGTCCTGATCGCTCTAATGATTCTTTAGCAGCGGCTGCACTTGAAGAGTCTAAAACACCAGGGCGTGCTACTAATAAGACACCGTCTGTCATTTTACCGAGCGTCACAGCGTCGGCTGCTAAGACTAAGGGTGGTGCATCAATGATGACAAAGTCATAGTTATTTGTGAAGTATTGCACCAATGAAGCCATCCGTTTTGAGTCGAGAAGTGCCATAGGATTGGGAGGAATGACTCCTGCACTGAGCACGTCAAGTTTGGGGATCACTTCTGTAACGACTGACTCAAACTCAGCTTGCGAGACAATCACATCACTTAAGCCTGCAGCGTTTGTCAACTCCCAAATATGGTGTTGTAGCGGATGACGCATATCTGCATCAATCAGTAATACCTTACGACCAAGCTGTGCCATAGCAGCAGCTAAATTAGCAGATACAGTTGATTTACCTTCCTTAGGAACAGCACTTGTGACAACAATCACCTTCAGTGGCTTATCTGAACTGAGAAATTTTAGGTTGGCTTGCAGCATTCTGTACGCTTCGCTGATTGGCGATCGCGGTAGATTAATCACCGGTAACTCAGGAATTGACCATTCTTGATTGCGCCGGTTGGCATAACGTTTGCCAAAGTAAGGAATTGTCCCTAATAGCGTATAGTCGAGTCTTTCACGAGCTTCGCGTAAGGTTTTAACAGAGCGATCGCTTAATTCTAAAATGCATATTGTCAGAATTGCTAATATGAGCGCTAACACGTTGCCTAACGCTAAAATCATCGCTCTTTTGCGCACTGATGAGTTTTCTGGCACAGTTGCAAATTCAATGATTCGGGCATTACCCATATTTTGGTTTTCAGCTACCCTAACCTCTTGTAATCTCCGCAACAAAGTTTCGTAGGTAGATTGGGCAGCTTCTAAACGTCGCTCTAATTCTCTTTGCGTTTGTTCTAGTCGAGGCAGAACATTGATTCTTTGCCGGTAGGCACTATAGGTGTTATTAAGTGAACTGAGACGACTTGTTAAACCTAAGCGCTGAATCTCTGAATTAACATAATTTTGTGTCAATTCCTGCCTAATTTCACCCATTTGTAAATTGCTAGGTGAAACTTCCGTTGCTGCTGCATTGCCAATTGCGCCTTGTACGCGCTCTTCTAGTAAAGCTCTTAAGGCATCTCTCCGTTCCTGTAAGCCTAAAATTGTGGGATGCTCTCCAACAAAGCGAGTTTGCTGTACAGCTAATTCGGCTTCTACTTGTTGATATTCGGTGAGAACTTTTTGTATTCCTGGCGATTGATTCAGTGATGTGAGCGTAATTCCTTCTTGGGGATTCATGCCCACTTGTTGTTGAAGGGTTGCGCTTCTTGTTGTTGTGTCTGCGAGTTGAGCCTGAGTTTCCGTAATTTGATTTTCTAGTTGCTTGACTGCTGCTACTGCTGTTTTTGCCTCTTCATCTAAAGCAACAACTTGATTTTGTTCTTTGAATTGACGTAGTGCTAGTTCGGCTTGGCGCACTGTTGCTTCCATCTGCGGCAATTGCTTAGCAATAAATTCTCCTGCCGCCGATGCTTCGGCTCTGTTTGTGATGATATTGTTTTCTATGTACAAATTCATCACTTTGTTAACAACTGCAGCCGCTTCTTCTGGATCTTCGCTTTGATATGATATCTGCAACACATCTGTCAAAGGAACATTTTTGGCGTTAATTCTAGTTGCCAGTGTCTGTGGCTTCATTAATGAACCACCACTGTTTCTCAGATTAAGTGCCGAGATCGTTTTTTCTACAAAAGGTACAGAACGAATAATCTCTATTTCTGTATTCAGAGGATTGGCTTTTGTTGCTATTGCTTCTAGCTCGCCAACGTTAATATCTTTTAAACCAGAGATTGCTGTCGTTCTATCCGCTCTTTTGAATAAGAGCTTGCCTTGCGCTTCGTATACAGGTCGTTGCATTGAAGCAAGTGCGGCTGCTGCAGCTACAACAACGCCAAATACACCTGCCGCAGGTAACCAGCGCCGTTTTAAAATCAACCAAACTCTTTTCAGGTCTATGTCGATAGTTTCGTTAGATTCCATAACCGACTCATCCATATATAAAGGGCGGACAGGTGTGTTTTGCCAATCAGCCTATCGTAGCTTTTTAAAAATGTCCACGTTGTACTGTGATCAGCTATACACTACTACTAGTAAATTTTCCCCGTAGATCTGTGTAGATAATTATACCAGCTTGTTGAATTGAGAATGGGGAAACATTAAAAGATCATTATAGTTAATTCATTGCGTTTGTTTTTCTTGTACCTAAGACAAATTTACTCAAAATAAAGTAAAGGATGACAGCAGCGATAATACCGTTAATTGGCTTAATCCCTGGTGCAGTCCAGGCGATCGCTGAAGCGATAATATAGGCAATAATTCCTGCCCAGTTAAATGGTGGTTGGCTTTGATCTAACAACGGCGGAAATTGTCCTCTGCGTAACAACCAATAATCTGCCATGACAACACCTCCGATGGGAGGAATAAATGTGCCAAGCAAAATCAAGTAAGGAACTAGTAAATTATAAATTCCACCCCAAGCCAAGACTAAAGCAACAGTAGCACCACCTAAAACAAAGGCAGTACGCTTGTTGGTGCGAAACATATGCGCGCCTGCTACTGAAAAAGCGTAGATAGTGTTGTCTTGTGTTGTCCACATATTCAAGAACAACAGGATTAATCCCCAAAACAGCAATCCTTGCTGAGCCATGACTTGTACAATATCTTCGTTGCCATAGACTAAGGCACAAAAAGCACCACTAAAAATCAGCAAGCCATTGGCAAGGAAAAAAGCAGCCAAAGTACTCCAAAACGCTGTACGCCCATTCTTAGCAAAACGACTCCAATTTGTCGCTTGAGTTCCACCAGAAACAAAAGTACCGACAATAATCGTAATCGCTTCGCCAATTCCGAGTTGCTCTGTGGGGACAATTGCTTGTAAACCAGTTAATCCACCAACATCTCTTGTGGCGATCGCCAAACTCCAAAACATTAAAATCAGCATTGCAGGAACAGCAATCCGACTCAGCCAATCCATCGCCTGATAACCAATATAAGCAGTCGAGCAGAAAAAATATGTAAAGAAAAGGACAATCAACCAATTAAAAGAGCTGGGAACTCCAGCTAATTGATTGAGCAAGTCTGCCATTAATGCTGAACCCCAAGCATACCAACCAATTTGGGTAAAGCCCAACAGAAAATCTACCCAACGCGAGCCAACGCTACCGAAACTAAAGCGTGCCATCAGCACCGTACTTAAGCCACTACGCGCGGCGATGTAGCTGAGTAATCCTGCATAAAGACCTAACAGTAGATTACCTGCCACAATCAAACTGACTAGTTCGGGAAAGCGAAATGCTGGACCAACTCTACCTCCGGCGAATAAAGTCCCAGAATATAACGTAAATCCAATTAGCAAAGGAGCCAATGACCAGATCGATTTACGAGCGTCTAATGGGACAGCACTAAGAGGATAATCCTCATTAACTTGCGATCGCGCAGCTAGTTGTTCCGATGTGCTACTCATGAAAAACCACAAATTATTGTTGCAGATATCTTGACTCTGAGTGGCATCTAAGAACCGTATTCTAGTTGACCAAGAAGGAGCGAGGAGCGAGGGGAAAAGAAAAACATAGAGGAGAAAAGCAATTCTTTCAATCTTTTTACTCCCTCATCCCCTTGAATAGATGTAAACTAACTTGTGGAGACGGAAAGCTGCTTATACAGGCGAGCTGGGGGAGAAATTTTTACAACTAACGGCTACCCACTCTTTGACTCGCCCCTCGCCCCTCACTCCCACACTCCTTTTAAACAATTTCCCATTCCAGATTCTCTTGCTGTAAGAAATTATAGGTATCGTGGTCGTTAATATTGGTATCGCTGAGTTCTAGATTATAGAAATCGACGAAATCATGGTCAAAGTAAGGTCCAGCGTGCCAAGTACCAATTTCTAACTTAATAAAGCGATCGCCTGGAACTCGAAAAGCGGCAACTTTATCAAGATCTGGCTGTGCAGTATCACAGGGAGGTGCAACTGCTAGTAACCATTCTTTTCCTGCAAGTGAACCCAAACATTGAGTACATTTGAGGTGGCGGGTAATTGTCCGAAATTTACGCCCGCGTTGCTGCAAACGCATAATGTAGAAACGAGGAATGCCATTGTGCAATACTAACTGCGCATCAGTGGAGTCATAAGCTTTACCATCGCTCCTCGCAGAAATAACTTGACCATAAGACTGAAAGTTTTTTGGTGTAATCAATTGCGCGGTTAATCGGTTGAGCATAGCTGGAGCCATAAGTTAAACTCCTTTGTTAATCGCGATCGTCATGACTCAGTGAGTGCCAAACAGGCGATCGCCTGCATCACCTAATCCTGGCACAATATATCCACGATCATCTAATTTTTCGTCAATCGCAGCCGTATATATTGGGACATCAGGGTGTTGTTCGTGAAGGTACTCAATTCCTTCGGGTGCAGCAAGCAAGCAAACAAACTTCAAAGAAGCAGGATTCGTTGACTTCAAGCGCGTCACTGCAGCAGCAGCAGAGTGTCCTGTTGCTAGCATCGGATCGACAACTAACATATCGCGCTTATCGACATCGTGGGGTACTTTGAAATAGTATTCAACTGCGATCAGTGTTTTGGGGTCACGGTACAAACCAATATGTCCTACTCTAGCCGAAGGCATTAACTCTAACATTCCATCTAAAATTCCCTGCCCCGCTCTTAAAATTGAGACAATTACCAGCTTTTTATCTGGTGCGAGTACTGGCGCTTCCATTGTCGCTAAAGGCGTTTTAATCGTTTCAGTTTTGAGTGGGAAGTCTCGTGTCACTTCATAAGCTAACAACAAGCTAATTTCTTTTAAGAGGGTGCGAAATTTGGCTGTACTCGTTTCTGCTTTACGCATTAGCGTTAGCTTGTGTTGAATTAAGGGATGACTAATGACAGTTACTTCAGCTTGCATAAGGCGCTCAGATCAGGTTTTGAATAAATGGGATCATCTGTCTAATTGTCAATTGCCAGCCCCTAAAATACAGTGCCATCGCTGTCAATTTGAATCGGCGGAGTACCATTGCTTCTTAACTGTGCAGCCATTTTACGTCCTGCACTCCACGTTCCACCTTGGAGAACTTTAACCAGCGGTAATTCCTCAGCATTCATCCCCAACTTTGAACGGATGGTATCAGCAATATAATCCAATGAAATCACCGTTAAAGCTCGCCACTCAACAATGATTTCTGAATCTACTGAATGTCGGTGTTGTAATACGTCTGAATGTTTAGGCTGCAACAGTCCGAGATCGAGACATAAACCACCATTGCGGTACTCTGGCAATCCAGTTAAAGCATCTAGTCCAGTAATTTCTAAGCCTAGTTCTTGCAGGGGTTCTAGTAAAGAATAAGTTAGCCACTGCGAAAGTTTGTGAAAAGGTACTAATCCTGAACTCAAATTTTGAGTATTAGCGATCGCTGAGTGATGCCAGACATCACCGAGATTTATGCCAGCAATTTGTATACCTGTCCAAATCTCGCCTAATCCTTTTAACACTGTGCTAAAAACTGCCTCAGCCGCTATTTTCCCATGAGTCGCTTGTGCTAACAAGTAGTTGACTAATCCTCCAGGACGAGGGTTGTCATCGCCAAACAGTTGCGGACAATCGACCATTGTTTGTCCTAATCGACGCAACAATTGCAATCTACCAGGTAAACCTACTAAGGGGTTTTGATCGCTGATCTGAAAACCATCAGCAAGAGCGTTTTCTGTCAGTTTTTGCAAGCCCAACGCATTTGCTTGTAACTTGTCTGTATGACTTGAAAAAATCCCTTGACAAAACATTTGAAGACTGGCAACAGCTAGCCCTTCTGAGCGGCTGAACGTGAAATCAGTACCAGGTTCATGATACTGCCAGACTGCTCCTGCACCAGCATCAAGTAAGACACTGACAACAACTAAATCAAATTTTGCCTGTGCTTTGGCAATGGGTGTTAATTTTGATAATTGTTGCTCTAGTTGTGCTAAACGAGTCCCGATTTGAAAATGACGCCAACGGCTATGGAAAGGAATTTGTAAATCTGGATAATCTTCACGAATCACCTGAATGACATAATCTGCCACTCGTTCTAGCTGCGTCAAATCGCACCGAAAATGCTCTAGACGATTCTCACACCCTAAATCGAACAAAATGCCACAGCGATCGCGAATTGCTTTAGCTGAACGTAAATACGCAATTTCTTGTTTTTTCTCCCCCTGCATCCTCCACTCCTACTACAATCGCAAGATTAATCTAATCCCCGCCCTTTAATTTCAGCTAAAGTTGTTGTATCGGCGACTTCTCCGTCGGTATAGTATCCCGCTGCTTTTTTCGCTTCAATTTCTACCCGTGCATCTTGAGGAATCAACTCCTCTGGAATCGGGACACGCTCAACGATTTCAATTCCAGACTGGGTAACTGCATCGTATTTTAAATTACTCATTGATACCATGCGATCAATGCGCGTAATCCCTAACCAGTGCAAGACATCAGGCATCAGTTCTTGAAAGCGCATGTCTTGTACGCCAGCAACGCATTCAGTACGGGCAAAATAAGCATCAGCGCGATCGCCTCCTAATTGACGTTTACGAGCGTTATAAACTAGAAACTTTGTCACTTCTCCTAAAGCGCGTCCTTCTTTGCGGCAATAGATGATGACACCAGCACCTCCCTCTTGGGCAGTTTGCACGCATACTTCGATACCATGAACTAAATAGGGACGACACGTACAAATATCAGAACCAAAAACATCAGAACCGTTACACTCATCATGAACTCTCACGGCTAGAGGTTTATTAGGATCTGCGATCGCTGCCACATCTCCCACAATGTATACGGTAATACCGCCAATAGGTGGTAAAAATACTTCTAAATCAGACCGCGTGACTAACTCTGGAAACATACCACCAGTTTGCTCAAATAAGGCACGACGTAAATCGGCTTCAGTTATGCCAAAGCGTTTGGCAATTCCTGGTAAGTACCACACAGGATCAATTGCAGCTTTCGTGACAACTAGATCGCCACGTAGTTTAAGAACTTCACCATCAACGCGCAATCGTCCGGCTGTTACTGCGTCTTGTAACTCCGGCATATTAATATGAGCTTTAGTGATTGCGATCGTGGGTCGGATATCATAACCTTGCTCGTAGTAGGACATAAAGACTTCTCCTACCATTGCTCCGAAC
The DNA here is from genome assembly GCF_002749975.1 of Gloeocapsopsis sp. IPPAS B-1203. NCBI lineage: Bacteria > Bacillati > Cyanobacteriota > Cyanophyceae > Chroococcidiopsidales > Chroococcidiopsidaceae > Gloeocapsopsis > Gloeocapsopsis sp. IPPAS B-1203. Next base: position 174,376 of record NZ_PEIG01000002.1, read on the forward strand.
GGATCGAGTGAGACAATTTTTTCTCGATCTGCCCAACTTGGATACGGTCCAATTTGCTCTACAGGAGATGTGTTTGTCAGATCTGCACGATAGTCAGATTGCAGGACTCCTCTAGCAACTGCCAAAGCACGGTAAACTGCATAACTACCTGAATGAGTACCAATAACGTTGCGATATGCTGGATTTGTCAATGTCGCGATAATTGGACCGCGATTAGTGGGATCTGCGCTTCCCCAAGAAATTGGAATCGGTTTAGGTCCAAAATTACTGGGATGTGATGTGAGCACAATATGCCGAGGAACGTGCTTTTTGTTTGGCATAGTTATGAAGATAGTGTTTTAAATTAAAGCTATTGGCACTCAGCAATTAGCGTTTAGCTAACTGCTAATCACTTTTTTAGGTTTTATCTGTATAGCTGCGGCTGAGAACCGCTCAGTTCTTCTGTGTCAAACTGACATTGGTTTAAGTTCATCATGATAGAACTTTTGTCAAGGAGTTGCCAAGCAGGTATTCATCCTGTTTTGGTTTAAAGTTGCGACACTGTAAATCAGCAGGGCAGAGTGAAAGATGATGATTGATAGTGACTAAAGATTCTGAGATTGCTATATGCAAAAGCGATCGCATTTTAACTTGATGCACTCAAGCCGCGATCGCTCAATTTGTATTTAGGAGGGGTTTAAAACCACTTACGAGGTTCAAAATCTCTACATTCCTGACCCCTGCTTTAAATATCTTGTTCGCCTAACTCGCCCGTCATATAGTCAAACGGCTCATCTACAAAATTTGTGTCATTAACGCCTGCGGCTGCGACTTGCTCTTTAACAATATTCTTCATGATTTGAATACCTTGAATCGTTGGACCGATTGGTACTCCTAAAGAATTGTAAGTTTCGCGCAAACCTTGTAACACTCTTTCGTCTAAAACATCCATACTGCCTGCAACTAATGCATAGGTAGCATAGCGTAGGTAATAGTCCATATCGCGCAAGCAAGCGGCATATCGCCGTGTTGTATAAGCATTACCCCCAGGGCGAATCAGTTCTGGTAGTTCGTCAAACAACTGAGAACCAGAACGTTTGACGATTGCAGCTGCATTGCCATTAATTGCCGCTGCGGCTTGGACTCTTGCTGTACCTGTTTCAAAATAGGATTTTAGCCGTTCTATTGCATCTCGGTCAAAGTACCGACCTGCTACATCATAAGTTCCAATTAAAGTTGTTACCGCGTCCCGCATGAAATTGATCTCCGAATTCCTATTTGTGGTTTGATATTCTTGAGTTGATTTTTTGTACCTAGTATTTATGACTATGGTGCCTAAAGTATAGAAATAGCGATCAGGCAATTTACTCGCTACTTATGGATTCTATGCCAATTTGACTACCGATTTGAGATTGTAAATCTGAGATTTTATAAATGATGTTATTTTATGCTGCATCTTTTGATTGTCTTAGTTGGTGATTTTCAACTCCACAAGTCGTATTGTTAAGCAAAGGGAGTCAATCTCACAATCTTTCGCAAAGAATCCTAATAGAATCAGTAAAAACGATTTTTTGTATAATAAACTACAAAACCGCCCTTACTCTATCCTTAGGATGATCCAAAAGTGGCACAGTTTTAGTCTGAACCTAATAGCGGCAGCAGGATAAAAAAGTTAAGGAGTTACCATGTCTGAAAAAACCCCGCAAGATGTCTTGAAGATGATTCAAGACGAAAACATTGAACTGATCGATTTAAAATTTGTCGATCCCTTAGGTACTTGGCAACATCTCACGGTGCATGAATCGCTGATCGAAGAAGAAAGCTTTACTGAAGGGGTAGCGTTTGATGGCTCCAGTATTCGTGGCTGGAAGTCAATTCATGAATCAGACATGGCAATGCGACCAGATCCTGATACCGCCTGGATCGACCCCTTTATGGCAGACAAGACACTGTCATTGATTTGTACAATTTTAGAGCCGCGAACCGGAGAACTTTACGATCGCTGTCCGCGCGCGATCGCCCAAAAAGCATTAGATTTCCTTCAAGCGGCAAATCTTGGCGATACAGCATTTTTTGGTCCAGAAGCAGAATTCTTTATTTTCGATGATGTCCGCTTTGACCAAACTGAAAACAAGAGCTACTACTATGTAGATTCCGCCGAGGGTCGTTGGAATTCGGGTCGAGAAGAAGCAGGCGGTAACTTAGGTTATAAACCTCGCTACAAAGAAGGTTACTTCCCCGTCTCACCCACCGACTCGTTGCAAGATATGCGCAGTGAAATGCTGCTGACAATGGCAAAATGCGGTGTCGTGATTGAAAAACATCACCACGAAGTTGCTACCGGCGGTCAGTGCGAGTTAGGGATGAAGTTTGCACCGCTAATCAAAGCTGCTGACGATTTGATGGTTTACAAATATGTCATCAAAAACGTTGCGAAGAAATACGGTAAGACCGTCACCTTCATGCCCAAGCCAATCTTTAACGATAACGGTTCGGGGATGCATACTCACCAATCAATTTGGAAAGAAGGTCAACCCTTATTTGCAGGCGATCGCTATGCCGGTTTAAGCCAGATGGCACTGCACTACATCGGTGGTATCCTAAAACACGCTCCTGCGTTGTTAGCTTTTACCAATCCCAGCACAAATTCTTATAAGCGTTTAGTTCCTGGTTTTGAAGCACCTGTAAACTTGGCATACTCCCAAGGAAACCGTTCAGCTTCGGTACGAATTCCCATTGCTTCTAGCCCCAAGGCGAAGCGTTTAGAGTTCCGTTGTCCTGATCCTACCGCAAACCCTTATCTTGCGTTTGCGGCGATGTTATGCGCGGGTATTGACGGTATCAAGAACGAAATTGATCCTGGCGATCCTTTAGATGTAGATATCTACGAACTTAGCCCTGAAGAGTTGGCAAAAGTCCCCTCAACCCCAGGTTCTTTGCTTGAGGCTTTACAAGCACTCGAAGACGATCACAGCTTCCTCACGGCTACTGGAGTCTTTACAGAAGACTTTATCAACAACTGGATTACCTACAAGATTGATAAAGAAATCAACCCAATGCGGCTGCGTCCTCACCCCTACGAGTTTGCCCTCTACTATGATGTCTAGTCTCTGTTGCTGAAATAACATTTTGCCACCTCATGCAGGTGGCTTTTTTATTGCTCATGAAGTCGTCAGGTTTGACATTGGGCGAGAAAAGATATCTCTAAGTTATGGCGAACATACATATCTAAAGGGATATGAGACGATGAGTAAATTCGTTACAATTATTTACAGTAGACCGCCGTCATTAAGATAATTTACGCCACTCTCATGCCTGATACTTTAACCAAGCTGACTTATCAGACTTTTCAGCAGGGCAAAAACTACTTTGGTTTAGCGCACAAAATATTAAGCACTCGGTTGATGAACATGGTTTCTCCAACCGAAAGCCAGGCTAGACCAATCTCTCCTGATGTTTTATTGAAAATTCAACAAAGATTAAATCAGTTACTTGAAGCTGATTGGCAAGATGCTGAAGCAGGTATCTATCCCAAAAGCTTACTATTTGATAACCCTTGGGATGAGTTTTTCCTTTACTACCCAGCTGTTTGGCTTGATTTACCCCAAATTTGGGAACGGGCAAAACAAAAGCAGTATCAAGATTTTTCGCCTGATATCAATGTAGAAGGTTATCCCAACTACTATGTCCGTAACTTCCATCACCAAACAGGTGGCTATTTGAGCGATTCATCTGCCAAGCTATATGACTTACAGGTAGAGATTCTATTTGGTGGTACTGCCGATCCGATGCGACGACGGATTCTCGCGCCACTCAAGCAGGGGTTGCCAGCATTTGCGAATGTACCACCACACCAAGTACGCATTCTTGATGTCGCCTGTGGAACAGGGCGTACCTTAAAATTGATTCGTGCGGCTTTGCCTGAAGCATCTTTATTTGGAACTGACTTATCACCAGCTTACCTACGTAAGGCAAATCAACTCCTATCGCAAAATCCTGGCGAATTGCCGCAGTTGCTGCAAGCTAATGCGGAAGAATTACCTTATTTAGATAATTACTTTCATGCGACAACTTGCGTGTTTCTGTTCCACGAACTACCAGGTCCAGTGCGTCAAAAAGTCATCGATCAATGCTTCCGCGTGACTCAGCCAGGTGGGGTATTCATTATTTGTGATTCGATTCAGGTGAGTGATTCTCCTGATATGGTTCCTGTCATGGAAAGCTTTCATGAAACTTTCCACGAACCTTTTTATAAACATTATATGACTGACGACTTGGTTGAGCGTCTAACAAAAGCGGGCTTTGAGAATGTTACAACTCAAACTCATTTCATGAGTAAAGTGTTTGTTGCCCATAAGCCAGCTTGAAGAGGGGCTAGAGGTTAGAACGTTTTAACAAAGAACTAGCCCGATTAACCCTTGAATCAAAATATAGGCGATCGCTAGTAAGTAAAAGTGTTTGCTGAGCGCGATCGCTTTCATTATTTGGCAAAAATTAATTGACTTATTTACCCAGTAGCGCACCTCAGACGATACATTGGGTCTAGAGATACTCAATTAATAGTGCAAATCTAAATTTCTATGACGAGCTTTCAAGCCGATCCGGAAACAGTTGCTACCCAATCTCTGTCCACCAATGAAATGATCAATGAGTTGCTTGATGAAGCAACCAGCGATGACCCTGTGGCAGTGATTCAAACAGTCATCTCCAGTCTAGAAGAAGATGACACCGCGATGGTCAGTCAAACTCAGGAAGGTCATTTATGGAAGTTTAAATACGGTAGCGTTGAAGTATTTGTGCAACTTACTGGGTTAAGTGACGAAGATACCTTAACAGTTTGGTCTGCGGTGCTACAACTTCCAGCAAAGAATGAAGCACAGTTGATGCGTAGGCTGATGGAAATGAACTGGTCAAGCACTTTTGAAGCCTGTTTCGGTATTTTTGATGAGCAGATTGTTATCTTGGCTTCGCGCACCTTAGCAGGAGTTTCTCCAGGCGAAATCTCGCGATTAATTACCATAGTCGCAACAATCGCCGATGATAATGATGAAGCTTTACAATCTGAATTTGGTACAGCTTAATATTTGACCTCCTTCCTTAAATCCTCAACAAAATGGCGGCTGATTCCGCTTTTCGCTGCATCAGGGCGGGTGCAAATGGCAATTGACCGTTGGTTGCTCGAACAACATTCTTCTGGTTTGCATCCGTCTACTCTGCGATTTTATACGTGGTCGCCAGCAGCAATTTCACTAGGCTATCATCAGCATAAATACCCAGAAGCTTGGCAATATCTAACTTGGCAAGGCAAGCCAGTAGATTTAGTGCGTCGTCCTACTGGAGGACGTGCAGTGTTACATCAAGGCGATCTCACTTATGCAGTCATTACATCAGGTTTAACTGGCAGTCGCACGCAAGTATACCAACAGATTTGTGAGTTTTTAATTCAAGGTTGGCGATCGCTAGGCGGAGAATTACACTACGGAAATGCAGGACGCGGCTATATTCACAATTCCAACTGTTTTGGTACGGCGACTAGTGCGGATTTGGTTTTAGCTGACGGCACGAAGTTGATTGGTAGCGCACAACTTTTCTACAAGGGGGCTGTTTTACAACACGGTTCAATCCGCTTAGAACCTGATACAGAACTTTTTACTGAAGTATTTGGTACTAAGGCAGAACCAATTGTTCCGATGGCAACACGAGGAGAATGCTTGCGTGTCATGGTAGCTGAAGCTTTGATGAAGGCAGCTATAAGTTGCTTTGATATGCACTTTGAAGTACAACCACTTTCACTGAGTGAATGGGCAGCAATTGACAGTATGCTTACTCCCTAAGTAAGGATCTTGTAAAAAAAACGATAAAAGCGATCGCGCCAACATTCAAATCGTGAATAAGTGCGTTAAACATAGAGTTGGATGTTTAGCTACAAAAGTTCATGAATTGTTCAAATTGTCAACATCGCGCCTCTGTTGCTTGTCCTTTACAGCAAAAAGTGTTATTCGTTTCTGAAACACGGGACGCAATCTCTAAAGGATTTTGCACGCATTGGACACCAAAAACTCATACTTAAAACCTGTTTTAGTCTAAAAGCGCGTGATGATTTTCAGAAGTGGCACAAATGAGTAAAGATTCAAGTTTTGATTTGCTGGAGGTACAAACCGCATCGTTAACTCAAGCAACAGCTAAGATAGAAAACCAAACACCTAAATCATCCATTATTCGAGGTCCCTATCTACAACAGGGAACAGATTCTAGTATTATTATCCGTTGGGCTACAAACATCCCAGCTCAAGGAAGTGTCTTGTATGGTACTGAACCACACAAACTGTCGTTCAAGGCTACAGAAACAGCAATAACCTGCGACCATAAGGTGAAACTCCAAGAGCTTGAGTCAGATACAAAATACTACTACGCGATCGCGACTTCAGCAGAAGTTACTCAAGGCAGCGAAGATAATTTTTTTGTCACTGCACCAAAACAACCAAAGCCAACTCGTATTTGGGTTGTCGGTGATTCAGGACGAGGTAATGATATTGCTGCGCAGGTACGCGATGGATATCTCAAGTTTACTGGCACGCGCCACACTGATTTGTGGCTGATGTTAGGAGATAATGCTTATGACACTGGTACTTGGGATGAGTATCAGCAGGGTGTTTTTGAGATGTATCCGCAAATTTTACGTAACAGTGTCCTCTGGACAGCGATTGGCAACCACGATGCTGGAAGTGCCAGTTCAGAGTGGCAAACTGGACCGTATTACGAGTTATTTAATCCTCCTACCCAGGGTGAGGCGGGTGGTGTCCCATCTGGAACAGCAGCATATTATTCGTTCGACTACGGTAATATTCACTTTATTTGTCTCGATTCTTACGGTAGCGATCGCACGTCTACAGGCGCTATGTTAACCTGGGCTGCTGAAGATGCAGCAGCATCAAATCAGGATTGGCAAATCGCATTTTGGCATCATCCGCCATATACGAAAGGATCGCACGATTCAGATACAGAAATTGAATTGATTGAAATGCGCGAACGTGCCTTACCAGTTTTAGAAGCAGCAGGTGTAGATTTAGTTTTATCTGGTCACAGTCACTCTTACGAACGTTCCTACTTAATTGATGGGCATTATGGCACATCAGACACCTTTACTTTGCAAATGATGCGCGATCGAGGTAGTGGTCAAGAAGACAACTCAGGAGCATATCAAAAGCCTTCTGATGCAGCTCATACTGGTACAGTGTATATAGTTGCTGGAACTTCAGCGCGTGCTGATGAAGTTTCACCACATCCCGCAATGCATACATCTTTGAGTATTCCTGGATCTTTGGTGCTAGATGTACAGGAAAAACGGCTTGATGTCACTTTTGTTGACGATCTTGGGGAGGTTCAGGATTATTTCACGATGAAGAAAGGGTAATCACATCACTTTGCTTTCAGGAAACATTGAGGCTTCTTGCCATTCCTAAGACAGGAAAACGCGATCGTAGAGCTATCTCCACAATGCTTTAACGATTTGTGGCAAGATTAGACGTCTTGAGGAGATCATATTAAACTAACAGTCTTCCTAGCTGCTTCTCGCAGCCGTTCCACATCGCGCATCGGTGGGGCACCAAAGAGCCGCTTGTACTCTCGGTTGAAGTGCGAGGCATCGTCATACCCCACACGGTAAGCAGCACTGGTCGCGTCAAGGTTTTGCCCCAACATTAGACGGCGAGCCTCCTGGAGCCGCAGTTGCTTCTGGAACTGTAACGGACTCATAGCCGTGACCGACTTGAAGTGGTGGTGAAAGCCTGAGACACTCATGCCAAGTTCTCGGGCGATGTCTTCAATCCGCAGTGGCTGGTTAAAGTCTTTCCGCAGCCGATCGACGGCTCTGGCGATGTGGTGGGTGTAGCCACCCAGAACAGCAATCTGACGCAGCCGAGCACCTTGTCCCATCAGGAGTCGGTAGATGATTTCCCGCTTAATCAGAGGTGCGAGTACATGCGCTTCCGCTGGAGAATTGAGCAACCTGACAAGCCGCACCACAGCATCTAACAGATCTGCATCCAATGGACTAACATCGATCGCTTTGACACTAGCACTCCTTTGTCCTGAAGGATAGCCTGCCTCAACCATGACTGAACCCACCAGAGTAGAGTCGAGATCGAGACGAAGACCCAGGTACGGTTTTTCCTGGGTTGCTTCTAGAATTCGGCTGGCAATCGGCAGTTCGACCGTCCCCAGCAAATAATGCATTGGGTCGTACTGATAGCGATCGCTGCCTAAAAGCACTTCTTTGCTGCCTTGAGCAATCACACAAAAGGTAGGAATCGAGACACTATGCAGGCACTCTGAAGGGAAGGAGGTGCGATAGAAGTGCAATCCTTTCAGCGGTTCGATCATGCCATCGTGACCAATCGCCCGTGCAATTCGTTCAGTCAGTTCCTCTCGGTTGGCTTGCGATCGGTCTGCCTCACGCTTTGTCTGAAGGTCATTCATCAAAGCTCTACCAGACTTTTCACTCATTCTTGCAGCGTTCATTTCTAATACCAATTTAAACAAACGTTTGGATACATCAAGCTTCAGCAAGAGTTTGGCAATGCCAGCCCTGTACAAGAATCTAGCGTGACTTGAGCCAAAACGAGTGTAAGTTTGCAGGATTATACAACAATCTTAGACGATCGTCTTATTGCTTGCCTTTCAGGATGCCTAGAATGAGGTTAAAGCAATGAAACGTGACTCCGGCTTCTGGTAAGCGTCTGGATTTTTATTCAAGAGAGAACTCAGATTTGTTTAGTCAAACGCTTCTCGTGTGATTCGCGAGAAGCAACCTCAAATCCACAGCAGGCATCCGTCAGTGTGGGAAAGCTTCACATGACAAAGCACAAATTGGAGGAACAGAAATGAAACGGCTCACAATGCCTGTCATGGCATTTTCCTTACTGACTTTAGGATTTGCACAGGCAGGGCATACACAAATTTTATCTGGCGATCGCCCACAGAGCGTAGAAATCACGCGGCATGGTTCACAGCCTTCCACCGAAGGATCAGCCGAAAACTTTACGGGTTCTGTCCGCATTAATCCTCTCTTTCCAGCACACGATCCGGCACGCGCAAGTGTCACCTTCGAGCCAGGTGCCCGAACCGCATGGCACACCCATCCCTTAGGGCAGACCCTGATTGTGACGGCTGGGTCTAGCTGAGTTCAACAGTGAAACGGTCAAATTCAAGAGAGTAGACCTGGTAATGTCGTCTGGATTCCGCCAGGTGTGAAACACTGGCACGGAGCTACAGCCACTACAGCCATGACTCATATTGCCATTCAGGAGGCGCTCGACGGCAGCCCTGTGGACTGGATGGAACAGGTCAGCGACGAGCAATATGAGGGGAGATCCTGATGCTTTTGAGATACCTTCCTGCCAAAGGGAAAAACGGTCAGAAGCGAATGTTAATTTTGCTCCTCGCCCTGGCAATGTCTCTAAGTTCCTCCGCTTGCCGTGCCAACAACAGTATCACCAACAGCGCATCGTCAGAGATACCGTCAGAGACACCGACTGAACCATCAACCGAGCAGGTAAACAAGATGAAGATCAACATCAGGGTCGGAAACGAAGTTGTGACAGCTACGTTGATTGATAGCAAAACCACTCAGGATTTTATTTCCCTGCTGCCATTGACACTGACGCTGGAAGATTACGCGAACACCGAGAAAATTAGTGATTTGCCAAGACGATTATCGACAGAAGATGCACCTCTGGGTAGTGATCCTGCCGTTGGAGATATTGCTTATTACGCTCCCTGGGGGAACTTGGCGATGTATTACAACGATTTTGGATACTCAAACGGACTCATTATTCTCGGAAAAATTGACGGTGATATCGAGGCATTGAATGTGCCTGGTTCTGTAGAAGCAACGATCGAGCTTCAACCGCAGTAAAGAGGGTACAGAAATGAAGCTGCTTACGACGACTATTAAACCGAATCTAACCCGCTAGATGACCCCACACATACAAAGAAATCAATGAAACATCGCGTTCTAATACCAACCCTTTTGATGAGTGCAATCTGCACAACGGCAGCATTTGCGCTCGACAAAACACACGCCTCGCGTCAGAGCGCTCAAGCACCTGTGCAGCAGTCCGCTGTGGTCGAGGGGGCAGACAACTTCTACAGGAGCGATCAGGTGACGATGCAGAAGGTTCCGTTCAACAACCAATACAATATGCAGGTTGCTGGGAATTTCTTCATTCCCAAAGACCTAGATCAGAACGCCAAGAATCCGGCAATCATTGTCGGGCACCCAATGGGCGCAGTCAAAGAACAAAGCGCAAATCTGTATGCCCAAAAGCTGGCTGAGCAGGGATTCGTCACCTTGTCCCTCGATTTGTCCTTCTGGGGCGAGAGTGAGGGGCAGCCTCGCAACGTTGTTTCGCCGGATATTTATGCTGAGGATTTCAGTGCTGCGGTTGATTTTCTGGGCACCCGACCATGCGTTGACAGGGAGCGGATTGGCGCTCTTGGGATTTGCGGCAGCGGGAGCTTCGTCATCAGCGCCGCCAAGATCGACCCGCGCATGAAAGCTATTGCGACGGTCAGCATGTATGACATGGGTGCAGCCAACCGTAACGGGCTGAGGCATTCTATGACCCTCGAACAGAGGAAGCAGGCGATCGCAGAGGCTGCTGAGCAACGCTATGCGGAGTTTACGGGCGGCGAGACCCAATACACAAGCGGGACCGTGCATGAACTGAATGAGAACTCCACCGCTATTGAGCGTGAGTTCTATGACTTCTACCGCACTCCCAGGGGCGAATACACCACCCAAGGTTCGTCGCCGCAACTGACAACGCATCCGACACTGACCAGCAACATCAAATTCATGAACTTTTATCCGTTTGATGACATTGAGACAATTTCGCCTCGTCCCATGCTGTTCATTACAGGTGACAATGCCCATTCTAGGGAGTTCAGCGAAGATGCCTACAAGCGCGCCGCCGAGCCAAAGGAACTCTACATCGTTCCGAACGCGGGACACGTCGATTTGTATGATCGGGTGAACCTTATTCCCTTTGACAAGCTTGCGTCCTTTTTCAATCAGCATCTCAGTCGGTAAGTGAGCAACTGGCAGGAGAAAACATGCTACTCAACTCAAATGGAAACTTCACGGGCAAGGTGGCTTTTGTCACCGGAGCAGCAAACGGCATTGGTCGAGCTACGGTGCTGGCGTTTGCACGCGAAGGCGCTAATGTGGTGGTCGCCGACGTTTCGGAACAGGGCAATCACGAAACTGCCCACATGATTGAAGAACTCGGCGGACGGGCGATCTCCGTCAAGTGCAATGTAACGCAAGCCGAGGACGTGAAGGCGGCTTTGGATAAGACCATCGAGACCTTCGGGCGGCTGGACTTTGCCTTTAACAACGCTGGCGTGGAACAGAAGATAGCGGCGACTGCGGAACTGGATGACGCGGAGTGGGACCGCATCGTCAACATCAACCTGCGCGGTGTTCTTGTGCCTGAAGCACGAAATCCCGCTGATGCTCAAGCGAGGAGGTGGCACGATCGTGAATACCTCTTCAGGTGCTGGGGTCAAAGGCTTCAAAGGTCAAGCGGCTTATGCGTCCGCAAAGCATGGCGTGATTGGACTGACCAAGTCGGCGGCGCTCGACTACGCCTCACAGAACATCCGCATCAATGCCGTGTGTCCCGGAATTATTGACACCCCGATGATGGATCGCTGACCTCGGTGGCACTCCCGAAGGACCAGAACGAGTGATCTCGCAGGAGCCAATTGGCAGGATGGGTCAGCCCGAAGAGATTGCCAATGCCGTTGTCTGGCTGTGTTCGGATGCGTCCTCCTTCGCTGTCGGGCACGCCTTGGTCATCGATGGCGGTCAAACCGTGTAGTGATGTCGGAGCAAAAGAACCTGACTCAGCAGAACTGGAGAGAGTAGGAGGAAATTATGTAAAAAACTGAGACAACAATCCTTAATCCACACCTTTCAGACAAACGTAATTACTCAACAAACAGAGGAATCAGATGATTAAAGACAAAGTTGTGATTATTACCGGCGCATCATCAGGGATTGGTGAAGCCACTGCGAAATTGCTGGCAAGCAAAGGCGCTAAAGTCGTCTTGGGCGCGCGACGTGAACACCAATTGAAACAACTAGTTGATGAAATTCAAAGCGCGGGCGGACAAGTAGTCTATCAAGTGATGGATGTGGTTAATCCATCTGATAACGCTGCGATCGTCCAGCTTGCCAAGGAAACATTTGGAGGCGTCGATGTTATTTTCTTGAACGCCGGCATCATGCCAAATTCTCCACTTTCTGCATTGAAAACGGATGAATGGCATCAAACGGTGGATGTCAATATCAAGGGTGTACTAAATGGTATCGCTGCTGTGTTGCCAACGTTTATTAGCCAAAAGTCTGGGCATGTGATCGCAACTTCATCGGTTGCTGGATTAAAAGCTTATCCAGGTGGTGCGGTGTATGGTGGGACGAAATGGTTCGTGCGCGATTTCATGGAAGTTCTACGCATGGAGTCTGCTCAAGAGAGGACTAACATTCGTACTGCGACAATTTATCCTGCTGCAATTAACACGGAGTTGTTAGATCAGATTACCAACCTAGATGTAGCTGAACAAATGACAGCGTTGTATGAGCAATATGGCATCTCACCTGATCGAGTAGCCAATGTTGTGGCGTTTGCGATTGACCAGCCAGAAGACACAAACGTGAACGAATTTACGATTGGTCCAACTACGCAGCCTTGGTAAGGATAGTGCTGGTGAGGCACTCGTGCGATCGCAGCGGTACAAGAGATGACCTAGGGCGGCGCAGAGTCCGTACTGGATGTGGGTAGTGAGTCTTCAATGGAAACAGCGATCAGGTATGTGGGTGTGCCACACGGCAGCAGTCACAATTTCAATTTGGGTCGTTTATTCATGCAAAACATCACCTTGCGAGGGGGTGCTGTCCCCGCCCGTGCCTACATTCCAGAACTACTAGCCGATACGGTGGCAGGCGCACTCGATGCTTCTGCGGTTCTCGATTTAACGGTTGATCTTGATAGTGTTCCGAAAGGATATGCAGCAATGGACAGTCGGGAAGCGATCAAAGTCATGGTAAGACCTTAGAGAACCTAGCTCACTAAATCTGAATGGGATATGAAGTAAAAAGCAAAGCCTAAATGGGAAACAGCGCATAGTCTTGAAATACGGTATGGACATTGCGGCGATAGGCGCTTATGCGGTTGACATATTGATTGCTAATTCAGATTTTGCCGCTGTTAGGAATTTCAAAGCCGCCAATTAAACGTAGTAAAGTAGTTTTACCGCTTTGCTACTTATCGGGTGGGTAGATGAATTAACCTCCACTGACTGGCGGAATTAACACTACCTCATCACCATCATTTAGAGGAGTTTCTGGTTCGACAAATTGAAGGTTGATCCCAAACCGAGTGACATTAGCCCACTGGCTGAGTTCTGGATGTTCTTGAATGAGGCGATCGCGTACTTCAACAACTGACGTCCCTTGCGGAAATGCTAATATCAACTCTGAGGTGCCATAAGCTTCTTGGTATGCGGCAAATAGCTTTACTGTCACCTGAATCAATTTAGTCATATCAATCTTACTGAACGCACGTTTTCTGCTAATTAATGGTTAATGGGTTGATAATCAACTATTAACAGCCCTTAAGTTACGTTTATTTCCACCCAATTACATCAGTTGCACGATCAAAAAATGTTACCATAGTGGGCTTTTAGGGAATAAGAATATAAACCCTGAAATCGCAAATAAGTCTATACTAACTTACTGGCGAGTACCATTATTATTCATTAGTGCTGTAACTATTATTACAGGGCAACCGCACATTGTTGCAGCATTACCTGACTATAACTTCTATAGACTATTAAACCAGTCCTGTCGTGTTTCAACTCAGAGCGATCGCAAAACGCTTAATCTAGATTTGGAGAAGACTGATAAATTTATCAAACTTAATTCAGAGTATGCACCAGCTTGGGTAAGACGTGGTGAACTGCGCTTTGCTATGGGAAATAAAAAAGGTGCGCTAGAAGATTACACTCAAGCAATTCGCTTGAATCCTCAGTGTACTATGGCATACCATAATCGAGGTTTTGTGCGCTGGCAGCAAAAAGACGCACAAGGAGCGCTCGCCGATTATAGCCAAGCAATTCATCTCGATTCTCGTCACGCTACAAGTATTTATCACAAATTGGGAAATTACCAAGCCGCACTTGCAGATTATAATGCCGCGATTCGGATTTCTCCTCACTCATCGTGCTATTGTCCGCGATCGCTTACGAGATCAACCTGGTGCGATCAGTGATTACAGCGATCGCAGACTATACGCAAGCAATTCGCATTGACCCTAATTATACTGATACCGACTACGCTACAGCTTATGCTAATCGAGGTGTTGCTCACGCACAATTAAACAAACACCAACTTGCTATACAAGACTATCAGGAAGCCTTACGGTTAAATCCTGGATATGCACAAGTCTATTATTATCGCGGTAACTTACGCTACTATTTTACTGATTACTCAGGAGCCGTTCAAGACCATAGCACAGCGTTAATGCTCAATCCAGACCTCATTGAAGCATACTATGCTCGTGGTGACGCACACAGTGCTTCTCGCAAATATCAAGAGGCAGAAGCTGATTACAACGCATTTCTGCGCTTTTATCCAAAACACGCTACAGCACATTATAAACGTGGTAATGTTCGTTTGGAACTGGCAAAATGTCCTGAAGCTGTTGCCGATTACAGTATATTCTTGCGATCGCAGCCTCTCCATGCTGAAGCTTACTATAAACGCGTTGATGCCCGCATTCAGTTAAAAGACAACCAAGGTGCGATTGAAGATTATAATTACTTTATTAGCTTGAAACCCAACTATGCCGAAGCTTACTACAAGCGGGGTATAGCGCGTGAAGATGTGGGAGATGTAGAAGGCGCAGCGGCAGATTATCGCCAAGCGTTGAACTCAATCCACAGCTTGTAAAACTCTACACTAATCGCGGAGTTGCGCGCAATGACATGGCTT
The DNA here is from genome assembly GCF_002749975.1 of Gloeocapsopsis sp. IPPAS B-1203. Lineage (NCBI taxonomy): Bacteria > Bacillati > Cyanobacteriota > Cyanophyceae > Chroococcidiopsidales > Chroococcidiopsidaceae > Gloeocapsopsis > Gloeocapsopsis sp. IPPAS B-1203. Next base: position 189,413 of record NZ_PEIG01000002.1, read on the forward strand.
ATTAGCCAGTCGGTTTAGCAGAATTTCCAATCCGCCTCAACCTGCCTTCACCTATCGCTTACAATAACCGAGGTGTGGCGCGTCGTCAATCTCAAACACCAGGCGCACTTACAGATTATGATGTTGTTTTGAGTCGAGATTCGCTAGCAGTTGGTGAAACTGAAGACGTGAATAAAGTGCTGCGTCACAATCTTGAAAGTGTTTTTTATAATAATCAAGGTGTAGCACGGTATCAAGCTGGAGATTTTGCAGAAGCACTGACGAATTACAATACTGCAATTCAGCTTGCGCCCAATTATGCGATCGCATATTATAATCGCGGGCTTGTCTATGAAGAATTACAAGATAACCAAAAGGCGATCTCAGAATATAATGAGGCACTGAAACTTAATCCAAACTATGCTGAAGCATACTATCGACGAGGTATATTACGCCATCAATTAGGTGAAGCGGATGCTTTGGATGATTTACACCAGGCTAAAGACTTGTTGGTTCAGCAAGGAAAGGTAGATTTATATCAGCAGACAGTTCAAGTTATCAAATCTATAGACTAATACAGCATCCCTCATTTTTATTGAGGGCTATTTATCTAAAAATTCTTTCCATCCGGCGAAAATCGCGTTCGACTTCTGACCATAAAGAACGGTTATGCGGATCAGTTTTTAAGGCTTTTTTAAGATAAATTCTCGCGGTTTCAAGTTGGCGATCGCCGATCAATTGTCTTCCCCAACGTTGGTAGCTACTTGCTAGCCATGAGCTGACTTCAGGATCTTGTGGTAATTTTTGGAAGAGTGTTTCTGCAAGGGCGATCGCTTGCGTAAATCTTTTATGTTTCCACAACTTTTGCAATTCTCGGTAAGAATTCCACTTCACTTGAAATTCAAATGCCGATAGCGGTGGTATGTAAGGTGAGGTATTTTTGCGAGTAACTTTTGTGACGGAAGGCTTTTTTACTGATGGTTCAGTTTTATCTCGTTGTGGCGCTTGTGTTGATTGAACTGCATCAAGTAGTACTTTATAAGCCTCTGTAATTGCAATAAATTTATCCCTAGCTTGCCGATCTCCAGGGTTAAGATCAGGGTGATATTGCTGCACTAGCTTACGGTAAGCTGCTTTAATTTCCTCTAGCGTTGCTTCCGCTGTTAATCCTAATACTTGATAATAAGCTGTCATACTCATCATTATCAATAATTAGCCATTAGCCATTAGCAATAAGCTATCAACTAATGGCTAACTTCTACGGTCTTTCTTCAATAACCTGATCAATCAAACCGTACTGTTTTGCCTCTTCAGCCGACATGAAAAAGTCACGATCCATGTCTTTTTCTATTTTCTCGATTGGTTGACCAGTATTATCAGCATAAATTTGGTTCAACTGGTGACGAATTCGTAAGATTTCTCGTGCTTCAATTTCAATGTCAGTTGCTTGTCCACGAGTTCCACCAGAAGGTTGGTGAATCATAATTCGCGAATGAGGTAGTGCAAGTCTCTTCCCTTTGGTTCCCGCTGCTAACAAGAAAGAACCCATCGAAGCTGCTAAACCAACACAAATTGTTACCACATCTGATTTGATGTGTTGCATGGTGTCGTAGATTGCCATACCCGATGTTACCATACCACCAGGCGAGTTGATGTAAAGGTAAATATCCTTACCTGGATCTTCGGAATCCAGATACAACATCATGGCAATGATTTGGTTAGCGATTTCGTCATCAACATCTCTCCCTAGAAAAATAATGCGTTCTAGAGAAAGACGAGTGTAAATGTTAATCCACTGAGTATAAGCACCCCCAGGCATCCGATAGGGGACTTGAGGAACGCCAATTGGCATAGTAACACTCCAAGTGTAGTATAGATTTTGAGTTTTGAGTTTTGTTAGCGTAGCGGTGCCTTAGCACGTTTTGAGTTTTGAGCACTTAAAATTCAAAACTAACCACTAGCTACTAATTACTAAATAACTCCTGCTGGTAGTTGAGGACTCGCGAGATCTTCTTTTGTCAACACGCGATCAATTAAGCCATACTCCACAGCATCATGCGGAGATATGTAGAACAACCGATCCATGTCCTTTTCAATTTTTTCGCGGGTTTGACCAGTGGTACTTGATAAAATATCAAGCATGGCAACTTTATTTGCTAGCACTTCTTTAGCGCGAATTTGGATATCAGTAGCTTGACCTTGAGCATAGCTCTTAGGTTGATGCAGTACGATCGTCGCATGAGGTAAGCTAGCACGACAGCCTTTTGTACCAGCACTAAGTAACATTGCCGACATTCCCATCGCCATCCCAATACAGATTGTGTGAATAGGAGGCTTGATATACTTCATCGTGTCATAAATTGCGAAAGCTTCGGTTTCAAAACCGACAAGTTCGCCACTATAACCCGAAGTACCTGTTGAGTTAATGTAAACTCGAATGGGTTTTTCTGGATCTTCTGACTGTAAGTATAGTAATTCGGCAATGAGTAGTTCCGTTACCGCAGGTACTAAAGGCATCCCTAAGTAAACAATTCGTTCCTTAAGTATTAGGGATTGTAAGTCTGGTGGCGGTGTACGGTAGAAGTCATCGCCATAGTAGGGCGCTTGAACAGCCTTGATGGGTGATTCCATAGACAATGAATTGCCTAAAATATAGCTTTTATCTTTAGTACATCCTAACGCGTGCTAAAACGAAGCAGGAGTACGGTTTACTCACTATTAAGTATACTTAAGCCTGCTGACCCAGCCGTAGGATATTCTGAGTATTAGTTATAACTGTTATGCGATCGCTTTTTACAACAACTCGTTATCAACAATTTTTCCTCGCCTCGCTAGGAATTTAAGATTATGAAGGTCTTTATCCAACCTGCACTGAATGATGCCAACGTAGATGCGACTCAATCCAACACTCAACGTCAGTTAGCGATTTCGATTACTGCGGATACACAAACTGAATTTGATCGCAGCGTACCACTAAACCTCTGTCTGATTCTCGATCACAGTGGTTCGATGAAAGGACATCCCCTCGAAACCGTAAAACAAGCAGCGAATGAACTTGTCGATCGCCTCACACCTGGAGTAGATCGCCTAAGTGTTGTTGTTTTCGATCACCGTGCCAAAGTTTTGATTCCTAGTCAAATCGTTGACGATCCTGAAAGTATCAAACGGCAAATCAAGCGCCTCTCAGCGGCTGGAGGGACTGCAATCGATGATGGAATGCGCTTAGGAATTGAAGAACTTGCTAAGGGCAAAAAAGAGTCAATTTCTCAAGCGTTTTTATTAACTGATGGTGAAAATGAACATGGCGACAATCAACGCTGTCTCAAATTTGCAGAACTTGCGGCAAGTTACAATTTAACACTCAATGCTTTGGGTTTTGGAGATCACTGGAATCAAGATATTCTAGAGCAAATTGCAGATGTGGGTGGTGGCACTTTATCTTATATTGAGCAACCTGAACAAGCTGTTGATGAGTTTAGCCGTTTATTTAACCGCATCTCGACGGTAGGACTCACTAATGCTTATTTGCTATTTTCACTGATGCCAAAGGTGCGCCTTGCAGAACTTAAGCCGATCGCTCAAGTTGCCCCAGATACAATTGAGTTACCGATTCAACAAGAAGCTGATGGACGCTTTGCAGTTCGTTTAGGAGACTTGATGAAAGTACAGCGTGTTGTTTTGGCAAACTTGTATATCGGACAATTACCAGAAGGGAGAAGCGCGATCGCACAATTGCAAGTCCGCTACGACGATCCTGGTATGAATCGTACAGGATTACTTTCAGAAACGATCCCCGTTATCACTAACGTCACTCGCGCTTATCAACCCGCGATTAATTCACAAGTCCAAACTCATATCTTGGCATTAGCTAAATATCGCCAAACGCAACTTGCAGAGACAAAACTCCAACAAGGCGATCGCGCCGGCGCAGCAACACTCCTGCAAACCGCCGCCAAAACCGCCCTACAAATGGGCGACAAAGGCGCAGCTACAGTATTACAAACTTCTGCGACTCAGCTACAAGCAGGAGAAGAACTCTCCCAAGGCGAGCGCAAGAAAACGCGGATTGTCTCTAAAACTGTCTTACAAGACTCGTAATCGTCATTATGCAAACTACGGGAATTCACCACGTCGCAATTATTTGTTCTGACTACGAACGCTCGAAAAAATTTTACATCGAAGTTTTAGGCTGTTCGGTCATCAATGAAACTTTTCGGGCTGCCAGAAACTCTTACAAATTAGATTTAAGAATTGGTGAAGATCAAATCGAGTTATTTTCCTTCCCTCATCCTCCCACAAGACCGAGTACACCAGAGGCTTGTGGTTTAAGACATCTTGCGTTTGCTGTTGAAAACTTAGAAGAAACTGTACTCAAACTAGAGTCAAAAGGTGTAGAGGTAGAACCTATCCGAGTTGATGAAATAACAGGGAAACGATTTACTTTCTTTCAAGATCCTGACGCATTACCTTTGGAAATTTATCAGTCTTAGATGGAGACGCCTAGCGACTAAAGTCGCAGCTAGACAAACAAAGTCCACCTCCGTGGAACAAGCAAAAATGTAGTCTAGATCCTTTGTGTCGAAATCACTTTGACTCCTGACTAACCTTTCTTTCGTCGTGCTTTCCAAGTGCCACCATAAGTGTAATTCGGGTTATTCTGACTCAAAGGTAGCCAACATTCAGAACAAACAAAAATCCACGTCCCCAATTCATCATACTGAATTCGATACAAAACCGGTGCAGGTTGTTTGCACCGGTTACAGAGTTTGAGTCGCGATCGCAACGTCATAGTGGTGATTCAATCGTCTCCCTAAGCCAAAGCAGAAGCCTGGGGTTTCGCGAAAATCATGCGTCCCGCACTCGTCTGCAAAGCACTTGTCACAATCACACGCACTTCCCCACCAACGTAACCAATCCCTTCTTCTACGACTACCATTGTGCCATCTTCGAGATAACCGACACCTTGACTTGGTTCTTTGCCTTCTTTGAGAACTTTCAAATCAATGCTATCGCCAGGTAGGTAGGTAGGGCGTACTGCTTGCACCAAATCGTTGATATTTAATACTGGTACTTTTTGCACGCTGGCAACTTTAGACAAGTTGTAATCATTTGTGACTAACGTACCACTAATTTCTTGGGCAAAGCGCACTAATTTAGCATCTACAGTAGGAATATCGTCATATTCCACAGGATGAATCAAAATGCGATCAGAGTAAGTTTCTTTTAGACGATTGAGAATTTCTAATCCTCGACGTCCCCGCATCCTTTTTAAGTCTTTAGCACCGTCTGCAAGTTGTTGTAGTTCTTGGAGCACAAATTGTGGTACTAAAATCTGCCCTTCTAGAAATCCTGTTTCTAGCAATGTTTCTAGGCGACCATCAATAATACAGCTTGTATCAACAACTTTCGTTGCTGCTGCTTTAAGGGTTCCTTCTGCTAGCAAGACAGACTCAACATTGTTGAAGTTAATCAGTCTGAGCAACGCTGGACCGTGAGTATCTGCTAAACTCACTCCAGAAAAGGCAAACATCACACTGCCCAACACTGCGATCAACGGCTTAATAAAGCTAAAATCAGCAGGAATTGGTAGTAAGAACAATGGTGCCAACATTAAATTGGCAATGAGTAAGCCTAGCACCAAGCCGATCGCCCGCGTCAAGATCACCTCAATGGGCATTTCCCTGACTTGTTTCTCGATCCGACGGTAGCTAATTTGAAAACTCAGTCCCGCAGCACCACCGATTAAGGCGGCGAAAGTGGCAAAAACCAAGCGCAAAGCTTCAATGTTAGTTACTTGCTGCTGCACATTTTCTGGCAGCAGTTCTGTACTGTAATAGCCGATGCCTGCGCCTGCTACAATGAATGAAATAATAATAATTGCGTCAAGCATTGTGCAAATCCAAGGTAGTTAAGTTGCAAGTCTGTTTTTTCAGGATGCAACAACTGAAATTTTGTTTCCTCAGCCATTTGGTTGAGTACTCCCATTATATCTTTAGTGTTCTTCACTGCAGATTTACAGTTGTTGGATGAAATCACTATTCATAATTCAACATTACGAGAATTAGTGACTTAGTTAACATACTGAGTAATAAATAAGTTTATTGCACTTCAATATTCCTCCGTTAGGTTCCTTTCAACAACAATATTCTGTAAGCTAGCACAGCTTCAGTAGCATGACTTTTACAAATTTTTATCTACTGTAGTTGTTTCTCATATTGAGTTAGATACAATAATCACACTTTGATTATTTAATTTTAATTATCTCGCTCAAATCTTTATTGCATGTCTATTTATTGCTTTAAGATATTTGTCTCCTTGCAACTTCAGACAGTAGAATAAAAATTAAATTAATCATTATCTGAGAAGAATTTACAAGAAAGATTTAATTTTTAGAAAAAGATTTTACACTTATTCACCATTATTTTAATCTTGGTAGAAAAGCGCGTGTTAGCTAAGTTAAATTTAAGTACGAACATAATCAATTATAGTGAGCCGACCTCTGCCTATATACATATTCCTTTTTGTAGAAGGCGGTGCTACTACTGTGACTTTCCCGTATCGATTATGGGCGATCGCCTGCATGGCGAAAACTCTGGCACAATTTCGCATTATGTAGACGCACTATGTCAAGAAATTACTCACACAAACACATCAAGCGAACTACTAAAAACTATTTTCTTTGGTGGTGGAACTCCTTCGTTGTTATCTGTCAATCAGCTACAAAAAATTATTGACACTCTCAAGCTGCAATTTGGGATCGTCAACGATGCTGAGATTTCTATCGAAATTGACCCAGGTACGTTTTCTTTAGAACAGTTACAGGGTTATTGTGTCGCCGGAGTGAATCGAGTTAGTCTTGGCGTTCAAGCCTTTCAATCAGAATTATTAAAGATTTGCGGGCGATCGCACACTATTGGAGATATCTACAGTGCTATCGAAATTATCCGCACTGTCAAAGTCCCTTCATTTAGCCTCGATTTGATTTCTGGTTTACCGCATCAAACCTTAGCGCAGTGGCAAGATAGTTTAGAACAAGTTGTCGCGATCGCCCCGAATCATATTTCAATTTACGATCTGCAGATTGAACCTGGCACAGCTTTTAATCGTTACTATCAAGCTGGAGAACAGCCCTTACCAACTGATGATATGACAGCGCAGATGTATCGCACAGCACAGCAAGTTTTGACATCGGCTGGGTACGAACACTACGAAATCTCTAACTATGCTCAACTTCAGCATCAGTGTCGTCATAACAGCGTCTATTGGCACAATCAACCATACTACGGCTTTGGTATGGGTGCTACTAGCTACGTACAAGGACAACGATTCACTCGTCCGCGTAAAACACAAGAATATTATCAGTGGGTAAAAGACTACATTGCTGCTAATGGTGTGTTGAATTGCTTACAGACATCTTCCCATGAGGTTTTGTTAGAAACACTCATGCTAGGGTTACGCTTAAGCGAAGGTATTAGCCTTGCTATACTAGCGCAACAATTTGGCGTGGAGACGGTGGCAAAAATTTGGCAGTGTTTACAACCCTACTATCAACAAGGTTGGGTGGAACTTGTGGGAACCGATCAACTGCGACTTACCGATCCCGAAGGATTTTTGTTTTCCAACACAGTACTAGCAAGGCTATTTCATCAGCTAGGAAGTGAATTGGATAATACTGTTTCACTTTGAAGTTGGGCTGAGTAAGTCGCAGAGGAGAAATTATTTGCATCTTTCTTTTGGTAAAACGATTCAGCTGATCGTCTCACTCCCAAACATTGATACGACGGTTATAGTAGCGTTCCTCCAGCCACAGAGAAACTTCTTGTGATGAGTTGAGTTGCAATGTGCGATCGCTTTGTGGGTCGTAAACTTTCCACTGCATCTTGCCATCAACAACGATTTCTTGAACTTGAGGTTCATTGCTAAACGCGAACAACTGCGAGAAATAACATCTCACACGATTGAAAAGCCCAGATAGTTGAATTCGCTGAGAATTCGATGCTGGCTTTGACCGAGGAACTAGAAGTTCTTGTTCTTTATAATTAAGCCATTGTTGGTAGTTCATACACTCTCTCACGAAGTTACTTACTGATGCTTCTGAATCGATTCAGAAGCTTTACGTTAATCATTGTAACAATTTTTCTTGATCGATCAAGTTAAAGTGTGTTTCAATTACAGGCATTTAGAGGAAGAGTAGCTCAAAAAATTCATGGAACACGACAAAGCAAGAAAGTCCATCAAACTGCAGGATATTGCTCAAGCTGTCGGGGTTTCGCGAACAACGGTATCAAATGCTTTCAATCGACCAGATCAACTTTCGCCAGAACTGCGCGATAAGATTTTAGAAGCAGCGAAAGAAATGGGCTATCCAGGTCCCAACCCAATGGCGCGGATGCTGCGGACAGGACAAACAGGTGCGATTGGTTTGGTATTTGGTGAATCGCTACCGTATGCATTCAATGACTTAGCTGCGATCGCTTTTTTAAGAGGAGTATCAAGAGTTTGCGAACGCGTGAAAGCAAGTTTACTGATTGTGCCAACACTAGAAAGCAATGCTGCGCAGAAGACAATTGAGCAAGCGACTGTAGACGGGTTTATTATTTACAATTTGCCTGATGACAGCGAAGCACTCGTGCGAGTCTTAGAACGTCAGCTACCAGTCGTCGCCGTCGATCAGCCTTCTTTAAAAGATGTACCCTCCGTTGGTATTGACGATCGCCAAGCTGCACGAAAAGCTGCAACACACTTATTAAGCCTCCACCACAAACAAATCGCCATTATGGCAATGGAGTTGCAATCTGACTTGTATGTTGGCTTAGTTGATTCTCAAAGACTTGAACACTCTACGCATCAAATTACTAAACTACGGCTGCAAGGCTACCGAGATGCGATAGAAGAGGCAAGAATTGACTTTAGCCAAGTGCCGATTTACGAGTGTCGCAACGACGAGAATCATGCGCGAGAAGTAGCTATGACTTTGTTACAGCGCCATCCTAGACCAACGGCAATTTTAGCAATGAGCGATATTTTAGCCTTTGGTGCTTTGCGCAGTGCCCAGCAAATGAGTTTAAAAGTTCCAGAAGATTTATCAATCGTAGGCTTTGATGATATTCCAATAGCTTGGCAAATTCGACCAAGACTCACAACAGTTCAGCAACCACTGGTTGAAAAAGGAGTACTCGCAGCGGAATTATTACTCAGTAAATCTGTAACGAAAACTTCTAAAGTTTTGGGGACAAGGCTTGTTGTGCGTGAATCGTCAGGAACTGCACCAGCTCTTTAGAGGAGTCACCAAAGTATTGTTGGCTTTAAACTAACTGCTAAGTACAATTCTCTTCCATCGGATTTGTCGATTGATACCAATCAAAATAAATGGCTGCACCCCAGCCCCTCTGCTCTTTTCCTCAGTAGCACGTATTCCATAACACAAAACGCTTGCGATGAACATTTTCGGAGTGCTAACGTCTAGGGGCTACTTAGACTTATGGAGCCAAGCTACCTGAAATATGAAGCGATCGCTTGTTAGTCTGACTTTACTTTCAACTTTCATCACCTCTTTTCCTCCAATTGCCTTGGCGACACCACCTCGAACTGTGGATCAAACAGTGGAGTGCGATCTATTAGTTGCTGGAGGGGGACTTGCTGGCGTGGCGACAGCCTATGAAGCCTTGCTAGCCGGAAGAACTGTTTGTGTAACCGAAATTACTGATTGGCTAGGAGGACAAATTTCCGCACAAGGAACCTCCGCACTTGACGAACGTGCCACTCAACGACAGCAGTTGTTTTACTCGCGTGGTTATTTAGAGTTACGTCGGCGTATTGAGCGTAAGTACGGCGAGTTAGATCCTGGTAACTGCTGGGTAAGTGAGTCTTGCTTTTTACCGCGTGATGGTCACGTTATCCTCTCAGAAATGTTGCGTGATGCTGCCAGGAGAGGTCGAGGAGAGTTTAAATGGTTTCCTTCAACTGTCATCAAAGATTTACAAACAGCCCAAACGGTTGCTGAAAAACGCATTCAAAGTGCGAAAAGCTCTTCGAGCATAGCTTCGCTTACCGCAATTCAACACGAACGTGCCAAGGGTGCGCCAGCACTCAATACCTATCCGCTATCGCAAACAATTGCTGATGCTTATACTTACCAAAATTCGCGCTTGTTTACTAAAAATATTGTGCGATTTGTCCCTGCTATAAAAAGGGATGAGGGGCGAGGAGTGAGGGGTGAGTCTGCTCCCAACTGGTATGTAATTGATGCAACGGAAACGGGTGAACTGATTGCGTTGGCTGATGTTCCTTATCGCTTAGGTATCGATCCGCGTTCTTATCTTGAACCTTCTTCTTCTAGTGCAACGAACGATCCTTATTGCACTCAAGGTTTTACTTACACCTTTGCAATGGAGGCGACTCAACAGCCGCAAAGACACGTAGAACCACCATTCTATCAACAGTATGCAGCTTACTACAGTTATGAACTACCTCGACTTGCCAGCTTTCCTTTAGTCTTTACCTACCGTCGCATTTGGAGTCCTCGCCAAGGCGAAGATATGCGCTTTGGTGGAATTTCGTTTACTGCTCCTACTCCAGGCGATATTTCCATGCAAAACTGGACTTGGGGTAATGACTACCGCCCTGGTACGGCTGCGGATAACTTGATTTATACACGCAACCAACTACAAACTACAAAACAGCTACAACCTGGTGGTTGGATGGGTGGACTGCGGGTAGAAACTTTGCGTAAAGGTGAAGAACACGCTAAAGGTTATTTTCATTGGCTTGTTGCGGGAACTACCGATTCACAACTCGGTGCTGGTGTCAAGGAACCGCACCCAAATAACCGCTACTTGGCAGGACTTGACTCGCCAATGGGAACGGCGCACGGATTATCTAAATATCCTTATATGCGCGAAGGACGGCGGATTATCGGACGACCGACTTTAGCCTATCCTCAAGGTTTTGCCATATCGGAAATTGATATTTCTCGCCGCGATTATAGTGATAGTTACTATCGCTTGGTTTTGTCACCACAAAATTATCGTAGTCTCAAAGCTGCCTTAGCTGGCTTGGAAGCTGCATCTGTGATTGCTGGAACTATTCCTCCAAGAGACGTCATGCGGCGTACGCGCTCCACGATTTATCCTGATGCTGTCGGCATTGGTCACTATGCAATCGATTTTCATCCTTGTATGCTCAAAAGTCCTGCGGAACTTCCTGGCAATATTGAACGCCCTGGAGAACGTCTTGGGGCAGGTCAAGCGTATCCTTTTCAAATTCCCCTGCGGGCAATGATTCCCCAGCAAATTGATAACTTGCTTGTGTCTGGAAAAAGTATTGCTGTCAGCCATATTGCGGCGGCTGCTTATCGCGTCCATTCTTTTGAATGGTCTGCTGGTGCGGCTGCGGGTACTACCGCTGCTTTTGCACTAGAACGTGCGATCGCCCCCTATCAACTTGTAGCAAGATTACCTTTCCCTGAACCGCAACTTGAAGCCTTACAGCGCCGCCTAGCACAAAATAACAATCCTACAGCCTTCCCTGATACTTCGATTTTTAATGAAGCTTGGGAGGATTGGCAGTAGAAGTTTTAAAAGTAGTTCCCTCAATATTTACTTTTTGGGGACTTTCTGTTAATATATGTTTAGTATAATGGAGATATTAAAACTTTTTTGAAAACAGCAAAAATATCAATTATATAAGAAATATATCACAATCTAAACGTATTATTTTATTGCATAGAAATATTTGGTTCACTCAGAATTTTAGTTAAACTAGGTACTTAAAACGCACTTATTTAAAAATTCAGCTAGCTTATGACTATGAGATTTATAACAGGTGTTTACGGCATGGCAACCTCACCAACAGTAGCCCCTGAGAAATCGAGTCAAGTGGCTCCAAAGCTGTATCCCAACTACAAAATCATTGTCTTGAATGACGACTTCAATACTTTTGGGCACGTAGCCGAGTGTCTTGCCAAATACATTCCTGGAATGACAAGCGATCGCGCGTGGGAACTCACAAACCAAATTCATTACGAAGGTCAGGCGATCGTTTGGGTAGGTCCATTAGAACAGGCAGAACTTTATCACCAGCAATTACGACGTGCAGATTTAACAATGGCACCACTAGAGGCAGCTTAACTTAATGAATAATCCCGCTAGTGGCAGATTGGTATTAAACCATTCCACGCATATTCCTGGTTTAATTGCTGTTTTAGAACGCCTTACCAAAGTTGAAGGCATACAAACCATTACTCCAGGGGTTATTGGGCGGGTCAAAGGTCACATTCCCCGAATGCAACTGCGAATCTCTGTTCCCATTCGGGGAGGCTTTAAATTGATTGTTCGCCAAGGTAAAACTGTACAAGAAGTCTTTATCCTGACTACATTGAGCCAGGATAAGCTTGAAGATGCGATCGCGATCGCTTTGAATAAATGATTTTATTATCGTTGTAATTAGACAGGATTTGTTTCGAGGGTTTAGCTATTCTTCAATTTGTCGTATTGCAACTCGATGCAATGGTAGACACACAATGCAAGCGAAAGTTAGAAAATATGACAATGCTGCGGTTAATTTGACACCAAGCGCTAAAACCTCCCAGTCTGGAAAAATAAACTTTTGTAAACCACAAGCAATACAATACACTAGCCAGTAAGCGAAACTCATTCTAAACAGAACGAATTCTGTTTCTTCTAACTCTTCAACTTGGGCTTGATTTGTCTTGGCTAGCAATACTAAACCAATGATACTAGCAAGGAAAGACAGCAATAAGATGACATCGTGCCAAACAGAGTGGAGTATCTGCATATAGTTGTATATCAATAATCCAATCGCAAATCAGTCTAAAGGATTAGTGTCTTGGTATACAAAAATAGTTACAAACCTCAACATTAGGAGTCAGGAGTTGGGAGCGAGAGGCGAGGAATAAAAATAAAGAGTAGGCATATTGTAGTTTGTTAACATGGAAAGGTTTGGAAGCGAATTACTACAAGCCTTACTAGTTACTAACCACTCGCTCCGGACTTCGTCCCGCTGCGCTAACGCCCCACGCTCCTCGCCCCTTCTTCCGTTTCACATGCACCGATACTCACCCAGCTACTTGAACCATCTGGAGAGTGTTCTTTTTTCCATATAGGGGCATTGTGTTTTAGGGTATCAATGGCGTAACGACAAGCCTCAAATGCTTCTGAACGATGAGGACAACCAATCGCTACAAGCACACTAATTTCGCCGATGTGTAAGCGTCCAACGCGGTGATGAATTACAACTCGATTAACATCAGACCAAGTTTTACGAATTTCGGCAGCAATTTGGCGGAATACTTGCATCGCCATAGGTTCGTAGGCTTGGTACTCTAAAGATACAACTGGTTTGCCATCTGTTTGATTGCGCACCATCCCACTCATAACAACGATCGCCCCATTAGCAGCGTCATCAGCAAGCGCATAAGCTTCTGCAAGTGATAAAGGCGCAAAGGTAATGGCAAAGCTATCTTCAGCTTTTTTAGGAATGGGGGCAGCAAATGAAGTCAATTGATTCATAGTTGATCGCAGTTGAGCCTATTCACAGATTATGACTAACAAGCCGACTCCTCGACAATAAGCGATCGCCCCTAGCTTCCAATCTCATTTATCGTCACAATAATCAAAGTGTTTATTTGATTGATAAGAGCTGCTAGAAGACTTTTATGACCTCAAAAGAAAGTAATTCTCCAGAATCTTTTTGGTTGCGAGCATGGCACAGCCAAAAGGAAAACTTGATTTTAATTTTAATTGCCTTAGTTTTAGCATTCTTGATCAGAACGTTTGTAGCAGAACCGCGCTACATTCCTTCAGATTCAATGCTACCTACATTAGACATGGGCGATCGCTTAGTTGTCGAAAAAGTCTCTTACTGGTTGCATCCCCCCATGACGGGCGACATTATCGTTTTTGAACCACCTCCAAAACTACAAACAATGGGTTATGCCAAAGATCAAGCGTTTATTAAACGTGTGATTGGTAAACCTGGCGATATCGTAGCTGTAGCTGATGGCAAGGTCTATATCAACAATCAACCCTTAACCGAAGATTACATTGCAGAGGCTCCTACCTATCAATGGGGACCCCAGCAAGTGGCGGAAAATGAGTTTTTTGTCATGGGAGACAACCGTAATGATAGTAACGATTCTCATGTTTGGGGCTTTTTACCGCAAGAAAACATTATTGGACACGCTTGTTTTCGCTTTTGGCCTTTAAAGCGCAGTGGATTTGTGTAAGATTTGATCAAATGCCTAGCGACTAAAGTCGCGGAATCAACAAAGTCCATCTTCGTGGACTAAAGAATAAGCTTTTTTGTGTTGAACTTTTGTATTATCAAAAGCATAGATAGTGCATCAACTTGCTAATTGTTACTCCTGCTAGTGACAAACGCCGTTGCAAGTCAACCAAATTACGATATGGTCCAAGCGATGTGCGATTTTGTACTATGGCTGCTGCTAAAGTTCGATCGATAACTGGAATTTTTACTAATATTTCTATTGTTGCTGTATTAGGATTCACTAGCGGCTGTAGATAACATTCTTCGTCGTAGTAACAAAACTTCAGCACAACTTCCAAAGGTTTCAGTCGTTGTAACGGCATATTCAAGGCAGCGGCAATATCCTCAACGCAGTAGAACTGAACACCACTGCGGCGTAATTCTACGAGCGATCGCGCCTGATGAATTGAGATTCCTGGTAATCTGAGCCAATCATCGACACTCGCTTGATTCACATCGATGCGGATACCTAACGCGGCGGCGATCGCAATTTCAGCTAGCGACTCCATGCGGTAGTATGGGTCATTGAGTAACTTAGTTCGGATTGTCTGAGACTGCAACCAGTTCTGAAGCATCGTGGAGTCAGGTTCTTCTTGCCTGTGAAGCGTGTTTCTATTTAAACAATTTTATTTAACAATTGGCGGCGTTTTTGTTCAAATTCATACTCAGAAATCAGTCCGTCTTGGCGTAAATCATCGAGTTGACGTAAAGCATCAGCGATCGCACTAACGTGATTAGGAGTTGCTGATTGATTTGGTGTCGCTGCAAAAACTTCTACGTTACCTTCAGCGCTATTAAAATTTCGGTCAAATTCTTCTGAGTCTTGAGCTAAATACCAAACTCCTTCAATTGCACTAGCAACTCGCGGAATCGGTGTCCAGGATAGAAGTAAATATATGACTCCCCACAGCGGTTGTCCTAGATAGAACTTATGCAAACCGGCGATCGGTATTACTGTGCCAGTGAAAGCCAAAAGTGCGGCAACTTTTCTGCTTTTCAGTTTACTTAACATACTCAGTTTTACTCCACTGTAGCCACACTCATTTTTTGAGAAGACACTAGAATGCTGCATTCAAACAGTGCATCTGATCGCTTTCTTCTTTATGATAAATATTGATTGTTCTAACACACAAGTGAAGTTAGTTGCGATCGCCTTTACATAACTGTCAAGGTTCAAACTTTCGGCTCAAAATACCTTGAATTCAGCACTTAGTAGAAATTAGCTTTTTGTCAAGTCGTGAAATTTCGACAAAAATACGATCAAGTGTAGCCTTTGAGTCTAGACTAGAATGATACCAAATGCAACAATAAAGTCTCCTGAGCGAAAACACTCAGTTGAACATAAGTGCCATGGGATTTTTTGACTCTGAGATAGTTCAACAAGAAGCTAGGCAGCTTTTTGAGGATTACCAAGCCTTAATCAAACTTGGTCAAAACTACGGCAAGTTTGACCGCGAAGGCAAAAAAATGTTTATTGACCAAATGGAAACTCTGATGGAGCGCTATCGAATTTTTATGAAGCGCTTTGAACTATCAGAAGACTTTATGGCTCAAATGACTGCACAGCAACTACAAACGCAGTTAGGACAGTTTGGCATGACTCCACAGCAGATGTTTGACCAAATGAATTTAACGCTAGAACGCATGAAAGCGGAAGTTGATAAACAGCCGTAATTTTGGGAGTTTTGAGTTTTGAGTTTTGAATTATCAAGAATTTTCTTAACTCAACACTCAACATTCATCACTCAAAACTCTTTAGTTACTGCTAGGGCGCTGAAACTGGGAAGGAGAACGGAAATACTCAACTCGTTGGTCTTTTAAAGCTTTTTGCATAAAGTCGCGCCATACGGGTGCAACAAAACCACCGCCAGTCGATCCTTTACCTAAGGGTCGATAGTTATCGTTTCCTACCCACACCGCAGTTGCTAACTGAGGTACGTAACCGACAAACCAAATGTCGCGTTCTGAGGATGTTGTTCCTGTTTTACCAGCTGCTTGGCGGTCGAGTTGTGCTGCTCGACCAGTACCATTGTTAATAACTCCTTGCATCACACTATTAAGTGAAGCTGCTGCCCAAGGATCTAATACAAGTTGGGGCTTAGGTGTGTTGTCGAGTAACACATTGCCACTACTGTCACTCACACGGACAATGACTGTTGGTGGCGAGTGCCAACCATAATTAGCAAAAGTTGCATATGCACTAGCCATTTCTAATGGTGTGACACCGATTGCTCCTAGGGGTAATGAAATCACTGGTTCCATTGGACTATTAATTCCCAGAACCCGACAAATTTCAATCACTTTATTCAGTCCAACAGCCCGCCCAATTTTAATTGCCGGAATGTTTCGCGAAACTTCTAAGGCTCTGCGAATCGACATTGGTCCTTGAAAGGAGCTATCGTAGTTCTTAGGTACATAGCGTTGAGCACTACCATCGTTATAGCTAACTGGAGTATCTTCCACAATTGAGTTAGGAGTATACTTTCCAGAGGCAAATGCTGCGTAGTACACAAATGGCTTAAATGCTGAGCCAGGTTGACGATGTGCTTGAATAGCACGGTTGAACTCACTTTTACGCGGATCGACACCACCAACTAAGGCTTTGACAAACTGAGTTCGCGGATCGACAGCAACCAATGCCATTTGATCGCCATTGACTCCTTGGGCACGAATTCTTTGATGCCAAGTTGTTACGGTTTCCTCTGCCATCCGCTGCATATCAGCATCTACAGTAGTTTGGACGCGCATTCCGCCTTTAAGCACTGCATCACGCCCAAAGCGCTGGGCTAACTCTTGTGCAGCTGCATTTGTCACATAAGGCATTGCACTACCTTGAAATGAACGAATGCGACCTAGGTTGATTTCTGCTTCACGCGCAGCGGCTTCTTCTTCAGGTGTAATCCAACCTAATTGCAGCATTCGATTGAGGACAACTCCCTGACGTTGTTTTGCCCGTTCCATATTGTTAAACGGGCTGTATTGTTCTGGGGCTTGAATCATTCCTGCCATCATTGCTGATTCAGCCAAGTTGAGATTTGCTGCTGATTTATTAAAGTAAGTACGGGCTGCAGTTTGGACGCCGTAATTATTGTGACCCCAATAAACTTGGTTGAGGTACAACTCTAAAATTTCTTCTTTACTCAGAACTTGCTCAAGGCGTACTGCTAAGACAGCTTCTGCAACCTTGCGACTAAATTTCCGTTCTTGCGACAAGAAAATATTTCTGGCCAACTGCATTGAGACTGTAGAACCACCCTCCGCAACCGCACCGCGTTGCCAGTTAACAAGTAATGCACGACCAACACTGCCAATGTTGATGCCCTGATGATAATAAAAGTGGCTATCTTCAATCGCCATAACAGCGCGTTTGAGGTCTGGCGAGATGCGATCTAACGGGACAACTTCGCGGTTAGCTTCACCATGAATACTCGCAAGTAGCCTACCTTTGATGTCGTAAATATAAGAAGTTTCTGAGGGAAAATAGTTACGTAAAGCTCTCACATCCGGTAGATTGCGGAAACTGGTTGCTAGCCCAATCAATCCCCCAGCTACAACAGCGCTAGTCAGCATAACCGTTGCCAACAGTGTGCCGCCAGTTACCTGACCGACGTCTTTGACAAACTGATAACTGGGTGAAGAGCCTCTTTGTTGTTTTTTCTGAACAATACTAGAAGACACGGCGGTTTAATTTCCTCACTTGTAGACTGGGGTTGAAATTGAATGATGTAAAGACAACTAATTTTTGCAATTATAGTAATCTGACACCTGAGCTAATGAGAACAAAGTGTGATAACGAATCAATTATATGAAGACCAGTTGAGCTATCAAGTTCCTAGTATGACGCAAAGCCCAGGAGAAACCAAAGTACAATCAACAACTGATAGTGTAGTAAAATTTACGTGGCTACGTCGTGGTGTCAGCGAGATTTTTCCTGACCAAGTTGCTGATAATTCGCCAGAAAACCTTGAAAAACGCTTGGCAAACACGCATCGACCTTTGCGTGTTAAATTGGGCATCGATCCTACAAGTCCCGATATCCATTTGGGTCATAGCATTCCTTATAGAAAACTGAGAGCTTTTCAAGATGCGGGGCATACGGCGGTACTTATTATTGGCGATTTTACTGCAAGAATCGGCGATCCAACAGGTAAATCAGAAGTTCGTCGCCAGTTGAATGAAGAAATGGTGGCACAAAATGCCAAAACATACTTGGAGCAGTTACGTCCTATCTTAGATTTTGACACGCCAGGTAGGTTAGAAGTTCGCTACAACTCCGAGTGGCTCTCAAAGTTGGATTTAGCAAAAATTTTAGAGTTACTCGCCACAATGACTGTCGGGCAAATGTTAGCAAAAGAAGGCTTTGCTGAACGTTATACCCAAGAGAACCCGATTTACTTGCATGAGTTTTTATACCCAATTATGCAGGGATATGATTCTGTTGCGGTAGAAGCTGATGTGGAATTAGGTGGTACAGATCAAAAGTTTAATATTGCAGTAGGTCGAGATTTACAGCGTCATTTTGGCTTTCCTCCACAGTTCGGCGTACTGATGCCGATATTGATCGGAACTGACGGGGTACAGAAGATGTCTAAATCGCTGGGAAATTATGTCGGCTTATCTGAAGATCCACTGACAATGTATTCCAAATTAGAAAAAACTCCTGATCGTCTCCTGGAACAATACTTCGAGTTGTTGACGGATTTACCTTTGGATCGCCTACCAGAAAATCCTCGCGATCGCCAAAAACTTCTAGCACTAAATATTGTCTCTCAATATCACGGTCAAGAAGCCGCAGCTAAAGCCCAACAAACCGCAATGTCGCTGATTCAAGGAGCAACAACTGATACATCCACTGTCCCAGAATTTTCTTTATCACAGGTAGAGTTTCCGGCTAAGTTGTTTTATATTCTGAGTGCAAGTAAATTGTGTAAAAGTAGTTCCGATGCCCGCAGGCAAATTCAAGGCGGTGCAGTAAGAATAGATGGCGATCGCATTACACAACTTGACTTAGCTTTTGAAAAACCCGAACAACTGTACGATAAAGTTCTTCAAGTTGGCAAAAATAAGTTTGCGCGGCTTATACCATGATTAAATTGAGTGGCTAGTAGTTAGTGAAGGAGTAGGAGTGTGGGCGTGTAGGAGTGTTGGCGTAGTTGTAGAGATTGAAAGATTTAATTGCTATTTTTCCCTACCACCCAACTACCCTACCACCCGCCTGCCCGCTGCTCCCCTGACCCCCGACCTCTAACCTCTGACCCCTAGTTTTATGTCTCCAGAACACATTATTGTGCCTTTAGATGTCGCTAGCGAAGCTGAAGCGATCGCATTGCTTGAAAGATTACCAGAAGTGACTTTCTGGAAAGTTGGTTTAGAACTTTTTGCCAGTAGTGGTCCAGGCATCTTAAAAATACTCAAAAACCAACAAAAGCGAATTTTTTTGGATCTAAAGTTTCATGATATTCCGAACACAATGGCAGGTGCGTGTCGGGCAGTAGGGCGTTATGGAGTTGATTTACTAACAATTCATGCTGCAGCAGGAAAAGAAGCGATCGCAGCAGCGCAGCAAGCAGTGCAAGAAGGTGCGGCATCAGCAGGTGTTGTACCTCCCAAAATGCTGGCGATTACACTCCTGACAAGTATCTCAGCGCGACAACTTGCGTTTGATTTAAAGATTCCTCTAGAGTTACCTGAGTATGCGTTACAAATGGCGCTGTTGGCTCAAGAAGCGGGGGTAGATGGTGCTGTTTGTTCTCCTCAAGAAGTAGCACAGTTACGTCAAACGTGTGGTGACGACTTACTACTAGTTTGCCCTGGGGTACGACCCCTTTGGGCAGAAGGGGGAGATCAAAAGCGATCGCTAACTCCAGCACAAGCGTTAAAAGCTGGAGCCGATTACCTTGTTATTGGACGTCCAATTACTGCGGCTAAAGAGCCAAAACTTGCTTGGATGCGTATTTGTGACGAGTTAGCAGCGTCATGATAGCAGTAAGAAGGCTACAAATCTCAATTTGTACATACTTGCTTGCTTATAGCTTCAGCCTAGAACTTACAAAGACAAAGCCAGCCTATAGTACATATCTCCAACAATCTGTGAGATTTGTTCAGCGATCGCCGCAGTGTCAAACCGAAGATGTGGAAATATTAACTTCACAACTTTTACCAGCTTTACCAGGCTATGCGAATCGAGTTAGCCAACGCACTCGTCGTCGCGATGCGATCGTTGATATTTATACCTATGTGCTTATTGCGGGACGCCCTGAGTTTGTACCATTAACACTTGGTCCTGGCGAATATACTCCTGATCCGGAAACAGTAACCGCACAACAGCCGCAACAAGTCTTTATTACAACACTCGAACGACAATATATCGATGGGAAACCCGTCGAACTACAACAATTTCACTGGCTGTTTTTTACTCGCGCAGAAGGTGGTTGGCGACTCGCAATGATGTTTTCCCGCACAGGTTCATATCCTTCTCAACGACCTGTAACACCTCCTAGGAATAGCAGTAATGGCATTATTGCTCAAGGAATTCGGACATGGTTACGTGATTGTCAAACTAATTTGCCAGTAAATAGGTGAAAATAAACGTAAATAAAAGCTGGTAACTGGTAACTGGTCAATGGTAATTGGTGATTGTAAACAATATTGAGCATCAATTACCCGTTACCCATTACCTATTACCCGAGATGAAATAAGGTATCCCTGCTTTACAAAAAAGATCTAATGTAGCATCTCATCTAATTTAGTGCGTACTGCTTGAATATCTTGCCACATCAACCATTTTGGACTACCGCGTTCGCGAGAAGGGTTACGCAACAAATATGCTGGATGAAGAATAGGCATACATAAACGTCCTTCCCACTCAATCCAGTTGCCTCGAATTTTTGTAATTCCGCGTTTTTCTCCTGTCAAACTTTTGAGTGCGGTTGCACCAGTAAACAAAATAACTTTTGGATTAACCAAACGAATTTGCTCTAGAAGATAAGGTTTACACGCGTTAATTTCATCAGTAGTAGGAACGCGATTGTTTGGTGGACGGCACTTGATGACATTACAGATATAAATATCACTATCTGTATCCAGGTTTACCGAAGCCAAAATTTTATCAAGGAGTTGCCCAGCTTTACCGACAAAGGGTAATCCAGTTTCATCTTCATTTTGCCCTGGGGCTTCGCCAATGATCATAATCGGTGCTTGCAAATTCCCGCGTCCGACTACAGCATGAGTACGAGTTTCGCCAAGTCCGCACCGATGACACTCGTTACAATGCTGTGCGATTTCTGTCATTGCGGAATATGTGCCAGGAGGAATCGGAATTTTAGCGTCTGTTGGAATTAATTCAGGCTGTGCTAGTGCCGATGCTTCTGAATCAGTAGTATCTTGAAAAAGACTAAGTTGCTCTTCGCTGCTAGTCATGATTGAAATAGCGTCAGTTTAAATGAAATGCATTGCGCTTGCGTAGCATCCTGGTTGCCCCTCAATTCTACTCTAGTGTGTTCAGTCTAAAAGTAGCTACATTGAACTAAAATCAGTCATCATAGAATGAAGACTGTCGCGCTTTATGGTGTTAGGCGCACTCATGTCAGATTTTCCTCTTTTTCGCGATCGCATTGATGCTGGCGAACAGTTAGCACAAGCAATTTCTTTTGCTTTAACTCAGCCACCGTTATCTACAATAAATGCCCAACCAATTGTCTATGCCCTGCCACGCGGCGGCATACCTGTAGGCTTGCCAGTAGCACAATTACTTCAGTGTCCGCTAAGTATCTTAGTTGCCAAAAAAATTAGCCATCCCAAGAATCCTGAATTAGCAATTGGTGCTGTTAGTGCCGATGGTAATGTGCTTTGGGCTGAAGAAACGCCATTTTATGTTCCTTATTCGCGTTTAGGAAAAAGCGCACTTGCTGAAGCCACAGCGAAAGCACAAGAACAACTTGCTCAACTGACACCTGCGTGTCCTAAAGTTGATGCTGAAGGTGCGATCGCCATTATTGTTGATGATGGTATTGCGACAGGAATGACAATTGCTGTTGCCGCCCAAGCTCTAAAAGCCCAAAATCCCGCTGCAATATTATTATGTGCCCCATTAGCACCACGCGGGTTGATTTCTTGGCTCGAACAATGGGGCAGTGTGATTGTTTTAGAAACACCGCAATCATTCATGAGTGTCAGTCGCTTCTATGCTGAATTTCCCCAAGTCGAAACTGAAGAAGCCTTTGCTTATTTACTGCAACACAGAGAAGGGATGAGGGGTGAGGGGTGAGTTAATTTGGAATATTCAAAGTTAGTAGTGATATGTCAATCAAACAATCTCGAAACGAAAATCAAGTGACACTACCAAGAATTCTGGAACCAGAAGTAATGGATAGTTGGGAAGAGGCAGTAGAGTACGACGCGATGGACTTTACTGAAGTTAATACTGCATTTGCTAAAAGTGTTATTGAGTTAGGACCTAACTTTGAGGCAAATGTTCTTGATGTCGGTACGGGTACAGCACGAATTCCCATATTGATTGCTTCTCGGTGTCCTCAATGGCAGATTTGGGGCATTGATTTAGCCAAAAGTATGTTACAGCTTGGCATGCGGCACGTCAAAAACGCTGGCTTAGAACAACAGATTTTGCTGGAAACTGTTGATGCTAAAAAAATGCCTTATCCTGACGGGAAATTTCAGATGGTGATTTCTAATAGCTTAGTACATCATTTACCTGATCCTTTACTCTTTTTTCACGAAGTAGCACGAGTACTACAACCGCAAGGTGCTATATTCATTCGAGATTTGATTCGTCCTGCAAATGTTGAGATAATGGAGACTTTGGTCGCAAGCATTGGTGCAGAATACGACGAACAGCAAAAGAAACTCTTTCGCGATTCACTCAATGCCGCACTTACTTTGGATGAGGTTCATGATTTAATGAAGCAAGCCAACTTGAGTGATGTAAAAGTTTATCAATCTTCAGATCGACATTGGACAGTAGCAAGAGCGTGGCACTATTAAACTTGAATTCACAACACGAGTGGGATCTATACAAACTCGTAATTCGACCTGTACTATTTACTGGATTAAAGAGCGATCCAGAATGGTTGTATCAAAGAACGATTACCACTCTTAGCTGGTTAGAGAATTCGCCACATCACCCAGTAACGAAATCAACGCAACGTTTACTACAAAAATCCTTGTGTTTGAGCGATGAACGCTTAGCACGACAACTTTGGGGAATTCAATTTCCTAATCCTATAGGTTTAGCCGCAGGTTTTGATAAAGATGGTGTTGCGGCTAGTGTATGGACAAACTTTGGTTTTGGCTTTGCCGAAGTTGGTACTGTGACATTTCACGCGCAACCAGGAAATCCCCTTCCACGCTTATTTCGTTTACCACAAGATAGTGCTGCTTTAAATCGGATGGGATTTAATAATTCTGGTGCAGCAATGATGGCAAAAAGATTACAAAGTGCTTCTCATTTAATACCGATTGGAGTTAATTTAGGAAAATCAAAAATTACTCCACTAGAAGCAGCAGCCTCTGATTATCTAGAAAGTTTTCGCTTACTTAAAGATTTAGGAGATTACTTTGTTGTCAATGTTTCTTCGCCAAATACACCAGGGCTGCGATCGCTGCAAAATACCGCAGAACTCAGTTCAATTCTGGATGCATTACAACAAGAAAATCAAGCTTCTAAGCCAATTTGTGTCAAAATAGCCCCTGACCTGGAATGGGAAGCGATCGCCGCCATTATTGAAATTGCCCAAACATACAAACTTGCGGGAATTATTGCGACAAACACAACAATAAGTCGCGATCGCATCACTACAAAAATATTGGCACAAACAGGAAAACCTGTTACAGAAGAAGCTGGCGGAATAAGTGGCTTACCAGTACGCGATCGCGCTACTGAAATTATCCGATTTATCTACCAACAAACACAAGGTCAACTCCCAATTATTGGCGTCGGTGGGGTTTTTACTGCCCAAGATGCTTGGGAAAAAATTGTTGCAGGTGCAAGCCTCGTACAAGTTTATACGGGTTGGATTTATGAAGGGCCATTGATGGTACGCCGGATTTTACAAGGATTACTCCTCAAACTAGAAGAACACAAACTCAATTCAATTGTCGATGCGGTAGGATTACAGTCAACAAAGAACTTATGATTGCACTTACCCAACGTCAGCCACCTAATGCTGCGATCGCAGTGAGTTTGACCTTAGAACTTACTGCGGAAGAACGAACTCGAAGTCGCTATCGCATTGAAACTCAAGATGACATTATATTTCTACGCTTACCCAGAGGTACAGTACTTCACGACGGTGACTTACTGCAAGCAGAAGATACGAGTATTGTTGTGCGGGTAGTGGCTAAATCTGAACCTGTTCTTGTTGTTACAGCACCTTCAGTAGTATTGCTTAAAGCCGCATACCATCTAGGAAATCGTCATGTCCCTGTAGAAGTCACCCAAGACTATTTGCGATTATCGCCCGATCCAGTTTTACGTGCCATGCTAGAACAACTTGGAGCGCAGGTACACGAAGCGATATTACCATTTCAGCCAGAAAGAGGTGCGTATGGACATCATCATTAGCAATGAGTGATAGATGATATGACAATTGAGCGTGTATTGTATCTTTTACAACTGGCAAGTCCAACTTTACCCGTGGGTGCTTATAGTTATTCTGAGGGACTTGAAGCACTTGTTGATGCGGGTACGATTAGCAATGAGCAAAGTTTGCAGCATTGGTTAGAACAAGAATTACATTATGGTGCAATTCGACTAGAAGCCGCAGTGATGGTTCGGACGTATCATGCAGTGCAAAATGGAGATATAGAAGCTTTAAGTTATTGGAATCATTGGCTGTCAGCAGCGCGAGAAACTGAAGAATTGCGATCTTCAAGTTGGCAAATGGGGCGATCGCTCATTAAGCTTCTCTTACAATTGCAACCGCAAGTATCGCCTTTAGCTGATGCTGTGGGGAATCCTTGTAATTATGCGATCGCGTTTGGAATTGCCGCAGCTTCCTGGAAAATAGAACCCTTGTCATCGGTTGTTTTGGGATATCTACACAGTTGGACAACGAATCTTGTGACTGCTGGGGTGAAATTGATTCCGCTAGGACAAACAGCAGGGCAACAAGTAATATTAAATTTATTTCCCGATCTCATGAATGCTGCGACAGAGATTCTGACCTTGAGTGATGATGACTTGTGTAGCTGTAGTTGGGGATTATCGCTGGCGAGTATGGCGCACGAAACTCTGTACACAAGATTATTTCGTAGTTAGACTGTTCATATGCTCGGTGAGAGCTTAGCTGTATGGCAGTTAGTTAATAATTCACAATCAAATTAGCTTTTAGGCAATCTGCAAAGCCAATGCTTAATAAATTTAAGGTACTGCTGTTAGACATGAACGATACATTTATGTTTGATGCAGACCGTTTTGGCGCAGAACAGGATTACTCGATTGTGTACCGTTGGCTTGGAGGAACACTGCAATCAAATACAGTTAATGAGTTAATTCAAGCGGCTTACACTTATTTAGATAAACGCTATCCTGACGCGAATTATCGAGAGTCATTTCCCAGTCTTCGAGATGCGTTGCTTGCAGTTTCAGGACGAATTACAACTGATGACGAGTTAGAAATCCTCATTCAAACTTTTAGTTATCACGAACTTGGAAGCGTGCCCGCCTTGTATTCGGAAGCATTGAGAAAACTAGCACAGCGTTTTTGTTTAGGATTAGTGGCAGACATCTGGGCACCGAAAACGCTATGGATTAACGAGCTAAATCGCAGTGATGTACTAAATTTGTTTGAGATAGCTACTTTTTCATCTGACTCTGGCATCGTCAAACCATCACCGCTTGCTTTCTTAAATACACTCAAGCAAATGAAAGCTGACCCTGACAATGCATTAGTAATAGGTGATTCAGTGAGGCGTGATTTAGGCGGTGCTGTTGCTGCGGGGCTACCATGTTTGCTCGTCGGAGGCGCAACTCATCCATCTGCTTATGGTGCATCATCCAATTTACTTGAACTCGTCGATACCTATTGTTAAAGAGGAAAATGTCGATGCAAAATCTCACTGAATTACCGCAAGATTTACCTATTCCACAATATGATGGTGGTTGCAATCATTTGCTAGGAATGCGATTACCTCAAGTAAATCTTATTTCCACGCGCAGTAGAAAATTGGATTTGTCAAATATCAAAAGCAAGGTGGTGTTTTACTGTTACCCAATGACAGGTCAACCTAGCGTACCAATACCAGACGGCTGGGATCAAATTCCAGGAGCACGGGGCTGCACGCCTCAATCTTGTGCTTTTCGCGATCATTATGCCGAACTTCAAGAGCTTGGCGTTGAAGTTTACGGTATAAGCACTCAAGATACCTCCTACCAGCAGGAAGCTGTTGAACGGCTTCATTTACCTTTTGAGCTTCTCAGTGATGCAGCATTTGAGTTTACTACATCTTTGCAATTACCGACATTTGAGGTAGATGGTAAGCGGCTGATCAAGCGGTTAACATTAATTGCAGACGAGGGAAAAATAGCCAAAGTGTTTTATCCAGTTTTTCCACCTGACAAAAATGCTCAAGAGGTTATTAAGTGGCTTAAGCAGAACCTAGTATAACCATAAAATATAAGGTTTAGAATAGTGGGCGAGTTCTTTGTAACTGCTAATTGCTAATTATGAGTGCGTTTCGAGTTGGTGTTGCAGGCCCTGTCGGATCGGGGAAAACAGCTTTAGTTGATGCATTGTGTAAAGCGATGCGGCAACAATATCATCTTGCGGTGGTGACGAATGATATTTATACGCAAGAAGATGCACAATATTTGGTGCGTTCTCAGGCGCTGAGTGGCGATCGCATTTTGGGTGTAGAAACTGGCGGATGTCCCCATACCGCAATTCGAGAAGATGCCTCGATGAATTTAGCAGCAATTGAACAATTAGAACAGCGATTTAGCAATCTTGATTTAGTTTTTCTAGAGAGTGGTGGCGATAATTTAGCAGCTACCTTTAGCCCTGAATTAGTTGATTTAACTATATACGTCATTGATGTTGCTGCTGGTGATAAAATTCCTCGTAAAGGTGGTCCAGGAATTACCAAGTCAGATTTATTAGTGATTAATAAAATTGATTTAGCACCTTTTGTTGGGGCTGATCTTGAGGTCATGGAACGAGATGCTAAGCGAATGCGAGGTCATAAACCTTTTGTTTTTACTAACTTAAAAACTCATAAGGGACTGGCAACAGTTATTGATTTTGTGCGAATGAATTGCGAGGAATGTTGAGTAACTTAAGAATTGGAACAAAAATTGGTGCAAGTTTTGCTTTAGCATTGACAATGCTGAGTACAATTGGTTTAGTTTCTTACCGCAATACAACACAGCTAATTGACAGTGCGCGCCAAGAAAATCATAGTTATCAAGTTATTACAGAGTTAGAAGACCTCAAGTCAAGAATTAAAGATGCTGAAACTGGACAACGAGGCTATCTGCTTACGGGAGATCAACGCTATCTTGAACCATACAACTCGGCAATTACAGTCATAGAAAAAAACATCAATGACTTGCGTCAACTCACCTCGGATAATCCAAGTCAACAAAGTAGAATTGCCTCTTTAGAACCATTAGTTAATCGACGAATAGCACTTATTCAACAAACACTAGCTCTACGAGAAACGCAAGGTTTTGATGCAGCATTACAGGTTGTCCTTACCAATGAAGGCAAAGATTTGATGGATCGCATTCGGTTAATATTAGCCGATATGGAGGTAGAAGAACGTGAATTATTACAACAGCGATCGCAACTTGCCCAAGCCGCAACTCAACAAACAATTTATACTATCCTCTTTGGTATTCCTCTAGCTTTTGGCACACTAATTTTAATTGCTTATTTTCTGAGTAAAAATATCTCGCAACCTCTAGCTGAAGTTTCTGTGGTTGCAACAAAACTAGCAGCAGGAGATTTATTTGTCAGCGTACCAGAACAAAATCGTCAAGATGAAGTTGGTGTATTAACTCGTGCATTTAATCAGATGATTGCGAGTCTACGAATAACAACGTTAAAAAACAATGAGCAAGCATGGTTAAAATCAAACTTAGCAAAGTTTGCTGTCATGCTTCAAGGGCAAAGAGACATAGAGAAAGTTGCTGAATCTGTTTTAGCCGAATTAGCTCCATCAGTAAATGCTCAACACGGCGTTTTTTATATTATGGATGCTAGTGATGAAAAACCAGTACTGAGACTTTTAAGTAGCTATGCACATCAAGAACAAACACCACAACAATTTCAATTAGGTGAAGGTTTAGTTGGACAATGTGCTTTAACACAGCAAAAAATATTACTAACTGAAGTACCAAGTAACTATATTCGGATTAGTTCGGGATTAGGAGAAGCAACTCCTCAATCTGTTATTGTTTTACCTATTGTATTTAATTCCAAAATTACTGCTGTTATTGAATTAGCTTCCTTACAACAGTTGAGTGAACTTCAGTTGACGTTTCTAGAGCAAGCGAGTGATAACTTGGCAATTGTCCTCAACACGATCGCCTCTGACACGCGCACGCAACAATTACTACAGCGATCGCAGGCTTTAACAACAGAACTCCAAGCCCAGCAAGAAGAACTGCGCAACAGCAATTATCGTCTTGAACAGCAGCAACAAGAGTTACAGCAGACAAACGAAGAATTACAGCAACTCAATGAAGAACTTGAGGAAAGATCTGAGTTACTCTCAGCACGAAATCAGGAAGTAGAGCGAAAAAATCAAGAGGTTGACCAAGCAAGACAGTCATTAGAGGCAAAAGCTACCGAATTAGAGCAAATTTCGCAATACAAGTCGCAGTTTCTCGCGAATATGTCGCATGAGTTGCGAACACCCCTTAATAGTTTGTTAATTTTAGCTAAATTACTGGCAGATAATACGGCAGGCAACTTAACTGATAAGCAAGTTGAATACAGCCGGACAATTTATGCTTCAGGAAAAGACTTACTTGGATTAATTAATGACATTCTCGATCTTGCCAAAATTGAATCGGGAACGATGTCAGTTGATATTAATCCCCTCACATTAACAGATATACGTGTTAATATTGAGCGAACTTTTGAGCAAGTTGCTCAAGATAAAGGGCTTGAGTTTAGCGTTGAGTTTGCTCGCGACAGATTACCAGATGTTATTTATACCGATGGTAAACGTTTACAGCAAGTTTTGAAAAATCTCTTAGCAAACGCTTTCAAATTTACTGAACAGGGACAAGTTCGCTTTAAAATTGATATTGCAACTCAAGGATGGGATCTCAAACAAGAATCTTTGAATCGTGCAGATACAGTAATAGCTTTTGCAGTAGAAGATACCGGAATTGGTATTGCTCAAGATAAGCACAAGTTGATTTTTGCGGCTTTTCAACAAGCAGATGGAACAACAAATCGTAAATACGGCGGTACTGGATTAGGTTTATCCATTAGTCGCGAAATTGCCCGACTTTTAGGAGGAGACATTCAGCTTGTTAGCCGTTTAGGAGAAGGCAGTACGTTTACGCTTTATCTACCGCTCAATGATACGGGAATCAGAGATCAGAGGGCGCTGGCGCAGAGCTACGGTTCAGAGGCTAGGGAAAGACAAGAAGATAAACGCAATGAGGAATTATTCCCTCGCTCCTCATCCCCCGCTCCTCGTCCCTTTCTCCAAGACGATCGCAACGCAATTCAACAAGGCGATCGCACGCTATTAATCGTGGAAGACGATCTTAACTTTGCTCGGGTGTTACTCGATATGGTACAACAACACGGGTTTAAAGTTCTCTTGGCACAAAATTCAAATGATGGGTTACTACTAGCACAGCAGTTTCAGCCAAATGGCATTATGGTTGATATCAACTTACCCGATCTTGACAGTAGTGCCTTACTAGAGCGTTTACAGCAACATCCTCAAACCAAAAACGTTCCTGTACATACAATTTCTGGCAGAGAGTACTTTACTTATAGTTTGTCTCCTGGGGCGATCGCTTATGTGCAAAAGCCTGTTAATAGTCAAGCCTTGGCAAAAGTTCTCGCTGACATTAAAGAAATTGCAGCGCATCAAGTGAAAAAATTGCTGATCGTCGAAGACAATGCTGCGCAACGTCAAAATGTGATCGAGTTGATTGAGAACAAAGGTGTTAAAGTAACTGCTGTGGGTACAGGAGCAGAAGCATTAGTTGCTCTTCAACAGCATCACTTTGATTGTCTGATCCTTGATTTGGGGCTACCTGATATGAGCGGGTTTGAGCTAATTCAAGTGATTAAACAGCAGTATAGCAACGAACTTCCCATTATTATTTACACTGGTCAAGAACTAACACCCCAAGAAGAAACTGAACTGAAACGTATTGCACAAGCAATAGTCATTAAAGATCGACAACAAGGAAGCGTGCAACTGGGAGTATCACTAGAACGGCTATTAGATGAAACCGCTTTGTTTTTGCACCGCGTGCAAGCAAATTTACCGACACCGCAACGCCATGAACCACCGACTCAAAGCGATCGCCTCCTGACGGGAAAACACGTTCTCATTGTCGATGATGATGTCCGCAATATTTTCGCATTAACAAGCGTACTAGAACGCTATCAGATGCAAGTTTTATTTGCAGAAAATGGTAAAGCAGGAATTGCTTTGTTAGAACAAACACCAATTGATATTGTCTTGATGGATGTGATGATGCCAGAAATGAACGGTTACGAGACAATGCAGGCGATTCGGGCAAAAGATCAGTTCCAATCTCTACCAATTATTGCTCTTACTGCTAAAGCTATGGTAGGCGATCGCGAAAAATGTATCGCCGCAGGTGCTTCAGATTACATTACCAAGCCTGTTGATATCGAACAACTGCTATCGCTAATGCGGGTTTGGCTGTATCAATGAAGCTATTAGCTCCATGAATGAACTGGAAGACATTGAAATTCGGCTACTGCTAGAGGGGATTTTTCATTACTATGGTTTTGATTTTCGTCGTTATGCCCCTGTTGCTATCAAGCGTCGCATTCAGAATATTTTATATTTGGAGCAGTTAGCAACTGTTTCAGCACTGCAAGAAAAAGTTTTACACGATCGTACTTTTCTAGAACAATTTCTGAACTACATGACAGTCAATGTCACTGCAATGTTTAGAGATCCTCAGTTCTATCTCACTTTTAGACACAAAGTTATCCCTTTACTAAGAACTTATCCTTTTATTCGCGTTTGGTGTGCGGGATGTTCAACTGGGGAAGAAGTGTATTCGCTAGCAATTTTACTTTACGAAGAAAATCTTTATCACCGCTGTCGTATTTATGCAACCGACATTAATGAAACTGTATTAAGAAATGCCCAAGCAGGAATCTTCCCTTTGAGACTGATGCAAGAATACACCCAGTCTTATTTACAAGCAGGAGGTAAACAGTCATTTTCAGAGTATTATACTGCAGCGTACGATCATGCAATTCTGCGTGCATTTCTCAAAGAGAACATTGTCTTTTCCCAACACAACTTAATATGCGATCGCTCTTTCAACGAATTTAATGCAATTTTGTGCCGTAATGTGCTGATCTACTTTAATCAATCGCTACAACAGCAAGTCCACCAACTTCTGTATGATAGCTTATGCTTATTTGGTATTCTCGGATTGGGAAATCAAGAATCGCTCAATTTGAGTCACCAAGAAAGATACTATAAACAATTAGCGGGCCGAGAGCGACTTTATCAAAAAATTAGTTAGTAGCAATTCAGGTCATCATTTGCTAAAAAAAGATCATTGTTGAGTGAGAATTTAGTAACTTTTCTAGGGTATACGACAACAAAACCCCAAAGTCCCAAACTGACTACTCAAGGTGAAGCAATGCCATCGGAACCGAAAGTTAATATTCTTATGGTAGACGACCATCCAGAGAATCTCTTGGCACTAGAGGCTATTTTAGAGGGATTGGGGCAAAATCTTGTCAAAGCCCATTCAGGGATGGAAGCACTGCGTTGCCTGTTGAATCAAGATTTTGCAGTGATTTTATTAGATGTCCAAATGCCAGATATGGACGGTTTTGAGACTGCTACACTCATTCGCCAAAGGGCGCGATCGCACTCTACGCCAATTATTTTCCTGACAGCATTTAGCACTAGCGACACGCTACAAATGCGGGGTTATTCGCTAGGAGCAGTAGATTATTTATTTAAACCAATTCAACCAGAAATCTTAACTTCTAAAGTTTCAGTATTTGTTGAACTGTACCAAAAAACTGCACAAATTGAACAGCAAGCTGCAGAACTTAAAAAAAGTGAAGAACGTTTTCGGCGTTTAAGTGCAAGTTCTCCAGTAGGCATTTTTTTGTTGGATACCTCAGCACGCTGTACGTATATGAACTCGCGCTGTCAAGTCATTTGTGGATGTACTTTAGAACAAATCACTCAAAATTGGTGGCAAATTATTCATCCTGAAGAACGCGATCGTGTACTTGCTGAATGGTTAGCGTGTTTTCATGCTGGACAAGAATACGCAAACGAGTTGCGCATCCAAACTCAGGATACTTTACGTTGGGTACATTTACGCTCATCACCGATGCTTTGTGACAAAGGTGAAGTGATTGGTTATGTCGGGACTTTAGAAGACATTAGCGATCGCAAGCAAGCTGAAGCCGAACGCAGTAAACTCATCTACGAGCAAGCTGCACGTGCTGAAGCGGAAAGTGCTAACCGGATGAAAGATGAATTTTTAGCTGTGCTATCACACGAACTCCGCACTCCGCTAAACTCTATCTTAGGCTGGGCAGGTCTTTTACGTACGCGCAAATTTGATGAAAAAACTGTTGCTAAAGCTCTAGAGACCATCGAACGCAATGCCAAATCACAAGCTCAGTTGATCGAAGACATCCTTGATATTTCCCGAATTATTCAAGGTAAACTCCGCTTGCATCTTTGTCCAGTCAATTTAATCCCAATTATTGAAGCAGCAATCAACGCAGTACGTCCAGCGGCTGAAGCAAAAGCAATTCAACTTGAGGCTTGTTTTGATACACCAAAGTTTGTCTGTGCCGATCCAGAACGTTTGCAACAAGTGATCTGGAATTTACTCACAAATGCCATTAAATTTACTCCTGAACGAGGCATCGTTGAGGTTCGTCTGGAAAGTGTTGATGCCGCCTATACTCAAATTCATGTCCGAGACACTGGAATTGGAATTAACCCTGAGTTTCTTCCTTACGTATTCGATACCTTTCGCCAAGGAGATAGCACTACAACGCGCAGCCACGGTGGACTTGGCTTAGGATTAGGAATCGTGCGTCATTTAGTAGAACTACATCACGGTACGGTAGCTGTCAGTAGTGCTGGGGAAGGACAAGGTGCAACTTTCACCGTCAGGCTACCTGTACTAGAAAAAGTAGAAGGTGAGCCACTCAAATCACTACCATCACTTTCCTAAAGTAGAGTGTGTTCAATAAAAAAGCTAGCTGTATTAGCTAGCTAAGAACTCGATCCAAGGTGAATTTATTTAATAAGCACCTTTCTTACCGACAATCACCATCACAGTTTGCAGCAAGATTTGCATATCTAACCACAAAGACCAGTTTTCCATGTAAGTGACATCTAAGCGAATCACTTGTTCAAAGTCAGTAATATCTGACCTTCCAGAAACTTGCCATAATCCTGAAATTCCTGGTAGAACTTCTTGGCGAATAAAGTGGTGTTCTGAAAACTTCTCAACATCTCGCACTGGTAAAGGACGAGGACCAACTAAGCTCATTTCGCCAAACATCACATTAAACAGTTGTGGTAACTCATCTAAGCTGTAACGACGGAGAAACTTACCAACACTAGTAATCCGAGGATCGTCTTTAATCTTGAAAAGAATTCCATCTTTGTTTTCATTTCTTGCTTCAAGTTCCTTTTGCAACTTGTCTGCATTGACAACCATCGTCCGGAACTTCCAAACCTTGAATGGTTTACCATGTAGACCAATGCGAGTCTGCTTGTAGAAGATGGGACCAGGAGAATCTATTTTAATCAGTAACGCAATCAAAAGGTAAAGCGGTGATGCTAGTAAAACAAAGCTAGTTGCACAGACAAAGTCGAAGCAACGCTTCATTAAAAAGTCACTACCAGTAATTAATGGTGGAGATAGCTTAAGTGCTGGCAATCCTCCCACCATCTTGAGTTCTAAGTTTCTTTGAATTCCTTCTAAATCAACATCTATGGGCAAAATATGTAGGGTAATGCCTGCATTACGTAGTTTCCAGTAGAGAAACATTCGGCTTTTGATCGATGCCCACGAGCAAACAAAGACTTCCGAGACTCCTAGACTACAAATCTGCTCGATTGTTGCATCTAAGTTCTCTTTGTCTGCTACCAAAGCACCTACATCCGCCCATCCCAAGATTTTGTAGCAATTTTCTCTGGCGATAAGTCGATTTGCCTTCTCTTTGTCTTCTGGTCGAGAAATGATAAACGTTCGATAGCAAACAGCACCTTGCTTGCGGACATACTCAACTGTGCTATCAAATGTAAAGCGAGCAATAAACGTCAGTGATACGCTCAATGCCCACGACAAAATGAACGTAGAACGAGAAACAATACCACCAGGCTGGTAGAAAAATGCAACCAACAGTAGCAGTAAGTGTGAGATTGTTAATGCTTTGACAAGATTAAAGTAGTCGCGCCGCTCTTGCCTTGCATCATATAATTTTTTTGCTGCAATTAAACCAACTTCAGTTGCGAGGATCGGCAAGATATAAAACGGATTGTATGCTGTACTCCAGGGTGAATCTGCTGGGGTGCCAAGCTTTTCCGCTAGATGCCACGCTGTATACAACATAGTGACATCGAGCGACATCAATGTTATTACACGTAACCACCTAACACCTGTGCCGCGCCTTAGTCTAGTGAATACGGGAGCGCGTAAATCTAATTTATTCAGTGATAAGGAAGTCGTAGACGTCATTAGCTGCATCTCCACCCTAGAACTTAGGAAAATTTGTTGTCGCCATTACACAAGAACTTAATCATACTTTGCGGTTTCCCCAGTAATAATTCGGAATTGCAATCACTACAAGGTACATTTTTTTACAAACTTATTCAATATACTTTGAGAAAGATGTGCAATAAAGCAGATTTGCTGGGCGACGTTTACCGGAACTTGGACTTGGTCTTTAAAAATAAGTTCCACAACCTAATTAACTTTTATGTTGCACATACATAACGAAACTACACATTTAGAAGACTTATATGTCTTTATTCGGCAGAAATCAGACTTTTTAGTTAATTTTAGTAAACATATTACCTCGGTTTAACGCCTCTGAGTAAATTTGCACGGTGGTTTTTTATTGTTAATGAGTACTACACAACAGTTTAAGCATGACTTTTCTTATCAGAAATGAACCAAAATAGTGTGTATTTCAGGTTACACTTCACATAAATTTTATGAAGGTAAGTCACAAAAGTGGCAACTTTCCAGTATTCTTTACATATTCTTCATAAAGACAACTGAGTGATACTGAGAATTGCATATTAACCTGTTGGTAACTTTACCGAATCCTTCATGAAATTTCCCTAGAACAGCTACATCAAAAAAAACTCCAATCAATATTTTTTGCACCATCCTTAAGAGAGATTTAAGTGTAGTAAATCTGATTAGTATAGAGAAAAACACACAGCTTTTAGCTGAGAACCTATCAAGGAGCTAGCAATGTACAGAACAATCTACTTTTCTAATATTTCAGATTTTCCCCTATATTTTCTGTAGCAAACTTGCTATTTTCTGGTTGTAATTGGTGACGAGCGTGTTCTAATAGCAAGCGTTGTTCGGCGCGGGCGATCGCATGATACGTTTGTTCAACAGCGTCTGCTTCTACAGAAATGGCAGTAATGCCCCAACGTACCAAAGAGTCAATGATTTCGGGATACAGTACAGGTGCTTGACCACAGATAGAGCAAGGAATGCGTGCTTGTTTTGCTTGGAGAATAATTTGGGCGATCGCCTGCATCACAACTGGATGGCGAGCATTAAATACAGTTGTTAATCCCAAGTCGCGATCAACTCCAAGTAGTAACTGAGTTAAATCATTTGTACCAATGGAAACCCCTTGGACGCCAGCTTTAACATATTCCGGAAGCAAAAACAACACTGATGGGACTTCTGCCATAATCCATAGCTGAAAATGTGGAGATTGAGTTAATCCAACTTGCTCAACGCGCTGACGACAAAAGACAAATTCCTCAACAGTACGGATAAATGGCAAAATTAAGTGAACGTTATCGTAACCGGATTGGCGTACAGCCGCTAAAACGGTGAGTTCCAAATCAAATAGTGTTGGATCTTGCAAATAGCTCAAAATACGATTGCGACCAAACACAGAATTAGACAGTAATTGAAACTCTGGCGATCGCCAATCGAGCGAACGATAAAAAACAGGTTTAGGAGCAAACGCTTTGACAAATTGAGAAATGCATCCTTGCCAACGTTCGAGTAATTGTTGTTTATGCTGTGGCAACCATGCTTGTAAATGTTCTTTCTCTAGCATGTTCAGTAGCATCATCTCAGAACGTAATAAACCCAAGCCATCAACTGGTAGATTTGGCACTTTATCTAACAAATGCGGCTGACTGAAGTTGACGAGGATTTGAGTTGCAATAGGCACTGTAGGAATATGAGAGGTATGCAGTGTTGGATTGATTGGTTGAGAAAATGCTTGATCGGGCTTGTTGCCAGACTGTCCTAAACGAATTTCACCGCGCCTTCCATCTAAATCAATCAAGTCATTGGTTTGAATTATCTCAGTGGCATGAGATACACTCACGACTGCTGGAATTCCAAGCTCTCTTGCCAAAATAGCACTATGCGAAGTTAAACCTCCGCGTTCAGTCACAAAGCCAGCAGCGTGTTGTAATAAAGGCAACCAATCAGGTGAGATTGTGGTGGCGACAATAATCACTCCTGGGGGCAAGTATGACGGTTTTTGTTCAAGATTGCTGACAACATAGGCAGGTGCGATCAAGTGCCCTGGTGCTGCTGCTAGCCCTTGTAGCAATGAGGGAGAAGGTGATTGAGTTCCAATTGGAACATTGTGGCATTGTGTAATGACCAACTGTGGAGTATCGGTATCTCTGAACTCAAATGCCCACTCGTAAGCTATTGCTGCATGTGTTGTGCTTGATTCTTGCCCAAGACGAATGAGTTGTTGTAATTCCTGCTCTTGCAGCGCATATTGTTGTTTGTTGAGTAAATAGACTTGCAATTCATCTTGATGAGCAAAAGGGATAAGATGTGTGAATTGTGCAGGTAATGGTAAGTCAGCAATACCATAAGCAATTGTTTTATGACCCAATTGCGATCGCACTGTGCCATCACCGACTAGATAAGAGTCGGGAATAACTTCTCCACGAGTAATTGCTAGCCCTAAACCATAAGTTGCTTGAATTTCTAACTGAGTAACTTGACACTTTAATACGCCTGATGCGAGCGCATTATGCAATGGTTGCACGAGAACAGCAATATCAAGTTGCCGTAATTCAATACCAAGATGCCGCCAATAGAATAAATTTTTAGCACTGAATAGTTGACTCCACATTTGCAGCAATTTTTGGGCGATTGCTTCTGAATTATTACTACTGACTTGCGCTAGCAACACGTTTTGCTGATTTTGTAGTGTGTCTTCTGGCAACAAAACTTCAGGATAAAAAATTAGTACTGGTACGTGCCAACTATTCGCCGCTACTGCGATCGCCTCACTCAGATCAGTTACTGAGAATTTTTGAATTGCTTGACGTAATTTTTGTGCTACCTGCTGCAATTGCTGCCAATCATCAACATCAAGGTGAAAATAAGTATCAAACAGTTCAGTCATTTCAGATGAACTGAAAAGACGATCTGAAAATTCTCGCCCTACCTGAGTCACCACAAAACCTGGTTTGACTGGATAGCCACGTTGTAGTAACTGGCTAAGTTGTAACGCTTGAACGCCTACTAAAGTGTGTTCCGAATGAATTTGCTCCAGCCAGTATATTTTTTCCACATTTCTATAGTTCAAGAATTAGCAATTGCGCAAAAAAGTGACTATGGTTGCGATGCACCCCAAGTACTGCACTGTATATGTTATTGTCAGTGCTGAATAATACGAATAGTCAATGTATTATTCTCCTTCGTGTTTGCTTAGGCGCTAACAGATCTTCTGTGATGACTTTTTTTTGAGGGCTATTCCACAAAGGTAGTTTGACAATGAAAGTTGCTCCGCGTCCAAATCCAGCACTACTAGCACGAACAGTACCACCATGCAATTCTACCAGTT
This sequence comes from Gloeocapsopsis sp. IPPAS B-1203, assembly GCF_002749975.1. Classification (NCBI taxonomy): domain Bacteria; kingdom Bacillati; phylum Cyanobacteriota; class Cyanophyceae; order Chroococcidiopsidales; family Chroococcidiopsidaceae; genus Gloeocapsopsis; species Gloeocapsopsis sp. IPPAS B-1203. Next base: position 227,956 of record NZ_PEIG01000002.1, read on the forward strand.
GACGAACAATCGCGAGTCCTAGCCCTAAGCCACTGCTAGAGCGAGTCGTCGCCCTTTCAGCTTGTCGGAAGCGATCAAAGACATAGGGCAAAAACTCAGGGCTAATGCCAATTCCTGTGTCGCTGACTTGAATTTCAAGAAACTGATCGATGCAATTCAGTTTGACTTCTACTTGACCACCATCAGGAGTAAATTTGACTGCATTTGATAGTAAATTCCAGATAATTTGTCGTAAGCGATCGCGATCGCCCCAAACTATGCCAATCGCAGCAGCGATCGCGCTGTTAATCTGAATGTTCTTAGCTGCGGCAGCTGGTTGTACAGAGTCAATTGCCTCAGCAATCGCTTCTGCCATGTCTACAGGGCACATCTGTAAGTATAATTGACCACGCATTAAGCGAGAAGTATCTAATAAATCTTCAATAAGTTGTGTTTGCACTTTGGCATTGCGCTCAATCACTTCTAAGGCTTTATCAGCCTTTGCTTCATCCATCCGGCGACTACGTAACAATTGTACCCAGCCGAGGATGGCATTTAAAGGCGTGCGGAGTTCGTGTGATACAACAGCTAAAAAGTCATCTTTCAAGCGGTTAGCTTCTGCAAGTTCTTCAGTTTGATGTCGTAAAGTATCTTCTAAGTGCTTACGCTCTGTTAAATCCAACACAAAAGCAATACAAATATTTTGAGCGCCTTCGACTGTTGCACCACCTAGTAAAACAGGAATACGACTGCCATCTTTACGAATATATTCTTTTTCAAACGGATGACAAGCTCCCAGCGTCCTAATTTCTTGACTTGCGTGCTGATCTAAATGATGATATTCAGGCGGTGTCAATGTATCCCAGCGAAGTTCTTGCAGTTGATCGCGTTGGTATCCCACCATATTTAAAAAGGCGTCATTTGCTTCGATAATTTTGCCGTCTAAATCAGCAGTAATAATGCCAATAATGTTAGCCTCTATTAAACAGCGAAAACGCGATTCACTCGTCCGCAGTGCTGCTTGCGATTGGTGCATTTGAGCAACAGCTGTTTCAGCTGCAACTTTAGCGCGGGCTTGCGATCGCGTTAGTCCGAATAGCACCATACTAACCGCGACTCCCCCACAGAAAATATATGGTACTAACCCTGCTTCTGAAGCACTAGCAAACTCAGGGCGTGTACTGAACACCAAACTCCAGGTTCGCCCAGCAATATTAATAGTTGTCGTTGTTGTTAAGCGCGATCGATAGTTATCGTTGTTGTCATTCGAGCTATGCAGCAAATTTTGAGGAATAATTTTGGTTCCATCATAGACTTGAAAGTCTACATAAGAGTGTTGCTCTTCGCTAATCACATCGCGCAGCAAGTCTTCTACACGAAAAGGACTATAAACAAATCCCTCTAATGCGGTTTGCCTTTGCGCCACTGTTTCCAATTTAGAACCATTTCTATATATAGGAAAGTAAATGAGAAAGCCTGCTTGTTTATAGTTATCAATTTCTTGTACAAGAGTTACTTTGCCTGATGCGGCTGCAGTACCAGTGTCACGCGCCCGTTCCATTGCTGCACGACGGACTTTTTCAGTAAACATATCAAACCCAATAGCCGCTTCGTTTCTTTGATCTAACGGTTCGAGGTAAATAATTGAGTGATACTCGCTACGCGGGTATTTGGGGCGAATGTTAATTTGTATTCCTTGTTGACGCAGTTGAGTAATGAGGGCATTCTGATCAGATGTCGTTTTAAGAGAAAAACCGATACCTTGAATTCCTGGATAGCGATCGCGTAACTCTAACTGTTGTACATAAGCACGAAAATCCTCGCGAGTGACTTGATCGCTGGCTGCAAATAAACCGCTTCCACCCCTTAGCAGTGAAATATAAGTATCTAAACTATTTTTAATATCATCTTTGGTAAACTCAACTGCATTGTCAAAACGTAACTGATCTTTCGTTCTCGCTGTCAGTGCAACGTAAAAAGTCGCAATTGCAGTGAGTAACAAGGTTACTACCAAGACAAAATAAGGAATCCAAGTGCGACGCGGCTGGCGTGATGATGATAAATCCGGTTCCATGTAAAAATTTTACTTGCGCAATCCACCTCAGTGGAACTACTCATGACTCGCAAAATATATGCGGATGAGTTGAATTATGAGCCTAATACTTTAATAATATTCGTTATATGTAGATTAGCTAACTTGTGCCATAAATCAGCAACAACCAGTAAAAATACATTGCTAAAAACAAAAACACTCAAGACAGGATTTACAAGCTAGCATACAGAATTTGCGATCGCGTACCCCTAACACTCAAACTTCTCCTATCGACATAGTTCTTTAGTCGTAAAAAAGTGATTCACTCTTATGTATAAATTAAATTTGTAACTTTAGTTGAAATTAACAAGATATTGACAAGTACTTACTTTGTTTCTCCTAATGACATACCGAGTGTTGTTTTTAGAGTATGTGTTGCGCTAATTGTAGGAGCAATCATTGGCTTAGAGCGTCAACTACGTAATAAACCAGCAGGTTTAAGAACTCATATGCTTGTGAGTTTTGGTTCTGCTTTATTTGTCCTAATTCCCCTACAAATGGGGGTACATTCAGATAGCCCTGATGCAGTTAGCCGTGTTATTCAAGGTGTTGCGGCTGGTATTGGTTTTCTTGGTGCTGGAGAGATTCTACGTGCGACGCGCGATCAAGATGGCGAACTTGCTAATATTCGCGGGTTAACTTCTGCTGCTGCGATTTGGGTTTCTGCGGCTTTAGGAGTTGTGTCTGGATGTGGATTGTGGCAATTGAGTTTAATTAGTGCGATTCTCGGTTTACTCGTGCTGAGGGTTTTTAAGCAAATTGAACGAAGACTTTAAAAAAGCAAAACTTTTGCTTATTTTGTCTAGCCACTCGTTATTCCTCCTGCTTGAACGTGCAGAATTTGAGATGCTTTGAGCCACTGAGCATCAAATGAGCCTAAGTGAGTAGTCGTAATCAAAGTTTGAAATCGATCTTGAATGGCATCAAGTAACTGATTTTGACGATGAAGATCGAGTTCAGCTAAAACGTCATCGAGTAGGAGTAGAGGTGATTCCCCAACCACTTCTTCAATTAATTTCAGTTCTGCGAGTTTAAGTGCGAGAACTAAAGTTCGTTGCTGTCCTTGAGAACCGTAGGCGCGTGCTGGTGTTTGATTAATTGTCAATTCTACTTCATCGCGATGAGGACCAACTAATGTTGTTCCTTGGTGTTGTTCGGCGATCGCTCTACTGGAAATCTTTTCGATAAATGCTTGCTGTAACTCATCGAAATGATCGTCTGTGACTACATTGGGTGCGTATTTAACCTGCAAAACTTCAGTGCTACCACTAATACTTTCGTGCCAATTAGCCGCAACCGGAGCCAAAAGTGCGATCGCCCGCGATCGCCTTCTAATCACTCTAATACCTGCACTAACTAATTGCTCATTCCAGACTGTTAGTTCTTCTAAACTCTGTCCATCTGAACTCTGAATTTTTTTTAATAAAGCATTGCGCTGTCGCAACACTTGATTATACTGTTGCAAGATATGCGCATACACAGGCTCTAACTGAATCAACAATGTATCCAGCCAAGTGCGACGCTGATCGGGGCCACCACGAACTAAATCTAAATCAAGACTAGAAAACTGTACTGCATTGAGAATACCCAAAAAGTCCATCTGTCGCCTAATATTTTCGCTGTTGAGCGCAACAGTTCGTCTACCATTACGGCGGAGAGTGAGCGATAAGTCAGTGATACCAGTTTGACGCTCTAATGTGGCACTAACTTTACTCATCAATTCTCCTTCACGAACCAAATCGCGATCGCGTGTGCTGCGATGCGATCGCAATGTTGCCAGTAATTCTACCGCCTCTAATAAATTTGACTTACCTTGCGCGTTATTCCCTACCAAAATTGTTTTTGGAGCCAAAAAATTAACCCACTGCTCTTGATAGTTACGAAATTGCTGTAGATGTAAGGTTTTTAGGTACATAGTTATAAAAGAAGCAGGGAAGCAGGGGAGTTATGAGTGTTGAGTTTTGAGTTAAAAAAATTCTTGTAATTCAAAATTCAAAACTCAAAATTCAAAACTCGCAACTAGCGTCTTTTTACTACACGGAAGAATAACTTTTCTAATTCAACCCAGACAAAGAGTAAAGTACTAAAACCAAAGCAAATTGCGAGTTCTAGTGGACTGAGCCAGTATGTATCAAAAAATGCTCGTAGTGGTGGAACGTAAACAAGCATAAGTTGCAAGATTGCTGTTACAACAACAGCGGCTAGGAGATAATGGTTTGAGAAAGGATTTTGTTCGATTGTCAATCTTGTATTAGAACGAACGGCTATTGCATGACCCATCTGTGCTAAACACAAGGTAGTAAACACCATAGTTCTCCATGTTCTAGGATCGCGCGGGTACTCTGGTGCATTGGTATGGTAATAAGCCCATACCATCAAGGAGATTGAGATGATCGCAAAAACAATGCCAATGCGAATCATGTAAAAACCCAATCCTCTTGCAAAGATACTTTCACGCGGACTAAAAGGAGGACGTTTCATCACGTCTGGCTCAGCGGGTTCTACTGCTAAAGCAAGTGCAGGTAAACCGTCAGTGACTAAATTCATCCACAAAATTTGTAGTGGACTTAAGGGTACACCACCCAACCCAATTAAGGGTGCAGCAGCAACAGTCAAAACTTCACCAATATTACTGCCAAGAATGTATTTAATAAATCGGCGAATATTTGTATAGACAACTCGACCTTCTTCGGTAGCGGCGACAATTGTCGCAAAGTTGTCATCAAGCAGTACCATGTCGCTTGCTTCTTTACTGACATCAGTTCCGGTAATTCCCATCGCAATGCCGATATCGGCTTGTTTCAGTGCAGGTGCATCATTGACACCATCACCTGTCATTGCTACAAATCTGCCACGTTGTTGTAACGCCTGTACAATGCGTAATTTGTGTTCTGGAGAAACTCGTGCGTAAATACTGACAAGATCAACTTGTTTTTCAAGTTCCGGTTGGCTAATGTGTTCTAATTGTTGACCAGTCAGAACGCGATCGCTTAACTGAGCAATGCCTAAATCGGCGGCGATCGCTTGTGCGGTTAATTGATGATCTCCAGTAATCATCATTGGGCGAATTCCAGCTTCTCGACAACGGGCAACAGCTTCGCGGACTTCGGGGCGTGGTGCGTCGAGCATTCCGACTAATCCTAGCCAAATTAATTCTCGCTCGGATGTGTCTTCGGAACCTTCTTCGGGTAATGCGGCAAGTGGTTTATAGGCAAAACCTAGTACTCTTAAACCTTTACCTGCCATTGCGTTGTTTTGTGCCAAAATCTCTTGTCGTTGGGCTTCAGAAAGTGGTGTGGAGCGATCGCCACAATGAATGCGCTGACAACGTGCTAGCGTTAATTCAGGAGAACCTTTAGTAAACATCAAATAAGGCGTTGCATTGCCCAAAGCCAGAGAATCGTTCTGTGCTTGATACTCGGCACTACAGATCACGCTCATTCGTTTGCGTTCCGAAGAAAAGGGAAACTCTGCCACGCGGGGTAATCGTGCATCCCACTGATCTTTTTCGATACCTGCTTTACCTGCAAGCGATAGGAGTGCGCCTTCTGTGGGATCTCCTAGAATCGTCCACTGTTCTTGTTCTGGCTGCAAAATCGCATCATTACATAAAGCACAAGCGATGAGTAATGCTTGAAGTTCAGGATGTTCGTCAACTTCGATGTTTTGACTGTGTAATAGAAACTGTCCGTGGGGGGTATATCCTTCGCCAGTGACTTGAAAATTTTTATTGTGAACAGCAACTGCTTGCACCACCATCTTGTTTTGTGTCAAAGTTCCCGTTTTATCCGAGCAAATCGTTGTGACACTACCGAGAGTTTCAACGGCTGGTAGTTTACGAATCAATGCACGACGGCGTACCATCCTTTGTGTTCCAAGTGCTAAGGTAACAGTGATCACAGCAGGTAAACCCTCTGGTACAACAGCGACTGCCATACTCAAAGAAACTTCAAGCAATTCATCAAAGTTCCCAAAATTAAGGTTTGTTAAATCAAAGTTACTGTTTTGCAGTATTCCGCCAACAACTACTAAAGCAACTAAAATCAGCGAACCCCCGACGAGTACGTTTCCTAGTTGAGACATCCGCTGCTGTAGAGGTGTCGGTTCACTTTCTACCGACTGAATCATTGTTGCGATCCGCCCTAGTTCAGTCTGCATCCCAGTGCCAGTAACAACCACTTTGGCACGTCCTTGCACAACTTCAGTGCCTTGAAACACCATGTTGACGCGATCGCCAATTCCAGTATCTTCTTCTAGTTGAATATCTGCTTGTTTTTCAGCCGCTTGAGCTTCTCCGGTAAGTGCTGCTTCGCGAACTTGTAAATTCTGTTCTTCAATCAAGCGCCCATCTGCGGCTAGCTGTACTCCTGCTTCCAAAAGCACAACATCTCCTGGCACAAGTTCTTTCGCCTCGACTTCCACAATTTTGCCGTCGCGGATTGTGCGGACTAATGGTGCAGAAAGACGTTTGAGTGCAGCTAAGGCTTTTTCAGCGCGACTTTCTTGTAAATAGCCGAGAATACCATTGAGAACGACAATTAAACCAATCGCGATCGCATCTTTGGGGAACTCATTATCCTGTAAGTCTAAAAATGCTGAGATGACTGCGACAGCAATCAGCATCACCAACATAATGTTTTTGAACTGATCCAGAAAAATGACCCAAGAACTACGACCACCCGTTTCTGTAAGTTCATTAAGTCCGTATTTGCGTAATCTCTGTTGAACCTCTTCTGAGGTTAAACCAGTACGATCGCTAGCTAATAGTTGTAAAGTCTTATCAACATCCAAGGTGTGCCATACAGGTGTTGAATCAGGCAAAGAATGTGCAGACATGAAACAGCTCTCGGCAAAGGAGTATAGACATTAATCATAGATTAGCTACTACCTTTGAGCTATGTGTATCTAAACTCATCCTCCTATCTCATCTGAATTCGTTCTGTGGCAAGAAGCCAAGGGCTGCGATCGCGATCTAGTTTAGGTAAGCTAATAAAAATTAATACTTTAGGTAAGGTAAAAATAAATGTAACGTGAATGCTGGTAATTGGTAGCAATTAGCTGTTAGTAGTAGTTAGCGGTTAGCACCTGTTTAGCTAAATTGCCAAGTGCTAAAAGCTTTCCCATTACCTATCACCAATTACCCATTACCTAATATCTGTAGTGTTCCTGCTAAACAGTCAAAATTTCTGCTACAGATTTAGGATTAGACTCAGTAGGGGTGTATTGTTCTACTCAAATCCTTGTCAATCAAAATATCCAGGCATTCAGCAAAGGCGTACTCATTGTGTCTATGATTGCAACACCCACTTCTTCTACCAACTCTTTATGGCGCACAATCCGACCAATCGGTGCTGCGACACTGCATGGCATAGCGTTTGTAGATGGCAAAGTTATTGCTATCGATACGATCAAAGGTCATTTACTAGAAATTGATCCTGCTAATGACAATACAACAATTATTAATCCTCATGCTACTGCTGAATTTTTAGATGCGACTGGAATAGCACTGTGGGAAAATACACTCTGGTTAACGCGGGAGAACACAGTTTACTGCTGTCAATTTGGTGAGTTTAAGTTGCAAGAATTCGTGACTTTACCATATCCTGCAAACGGTGTTGCTGTGTGGCAAGACACAGTTTATGTGACTTGTCAAAAGATGGGTGACATTCTGATTTTTGATCGGCAAACAAAAAGCCAAATTACCCAATTTTTCGCCCCAGGGGTTGGTGTAGAAAATATTACAGTTCGTGATGAAGAGTTATGGGTTTGCGATACAACTGAACAAAGTGTTTATTGTCTTGACCGCGCTACCGGAGACATTAAATTTAGTGTATTAACTCCGTTTGCTTCTCCTACAGGTTTAGCATTTTATCGCGATCAGGGTAGTGAAACTCTTTATGTCGCCTATGCTGATGAAGAAGCTTATATTCGCGATAATCCGAATGCCGAACCATCTCACGAATTAACTTATCGCGATCGCACATTTATTCATCCTTTAGACTATCACTACAATCCTACTGAGCATTTTGCTGTCTCCAACGGCTACTTACTGGAGATGATTTATACTGAGGAAATTGCCCCGCTAGAAGATGTTTCTGCTTTGCAGCAAGTAGAATGGCGCATTGCTTTACCAGCAGAAACTGATCGTCAAAAAGTCAAACACATTGAACCTGTCGGTTTACCCTTCACAGAAGAAGTTGTAGAAGGACAGCGAGTAGCAGTCTTTAAATTTGATAGTCTTCAACCCAGCGAAAGACATATCTTTGGCTGGAAAGCATTAGTCGAGGTACGCGGAATTAAGTATCGTTTAACTCCCAGAGATGTTGAAGATCTTCCCAACTTATCACTAGAGTTTCAATCCCGCTATTTAGTAGATGATGATGAATTAGCGATGGATCAACTCGTTGTCCGTCGTGCAGCGAAAGAAGCTGTAGGAACAGAAACAAATCTTCTTCGTAAAGTTTATAAAATTCGTAACTATGTTTATGACGAACTATCCTACGGAATTAAACCACATATTGATACACCTGATGTCGTTTTAGATCGCGGTATTGGCTCGTGTGGCGAATATGTTGGTGTCTTACTTGCATTATTGCGTCTTAATGGTATCGCTTGCCGGACAATTGGTCGATACAAGTGTCCGCCGTATGCCGAACAGCAAGGGATTCCGCTGCAACCAGATTTTAACCATGTTTGGCTAGAGTTTTATGTACCAGGACTAGATAAGTGGCTACCTATGGAGTCTAATCCTGATGATGTGGGAGAAAATGGTCCTTATCCTTCACGCTTTTTTATGGGATTAGCTTGGTATCACATAGAAATTGGTAAAGGAATACCATTTGAAACAGTCACTAGCAAAGGTTTACCGCTAGAGGACATTTCGCTTGGTGATATTGCAATCAACCATATCCGTTTCACCATTGTTAAAGAGTTGCTACCTGATTCAAGAGGAGCGAGGGAGTAGGGGCGAGGAGCGAGTCAAAGATTGAACCACAAGATTTCCCAGTTGATGTTTTTCCCCTCGTTCAAGAAGTCCCTGACTCCTCGCACCCTTTTGCCATCGGGGGCTTTATACTGATTAACGGGGCTAGTTTTGTTGTATCTTCCCCTCGCGCTCCTACTCCCTCGCTCCTCGCCCCTTCTTCGGTAGAGTACAGTGGCACTCAATTGTAAATTTGAATTGCTCTTACCCCTTACTCCATACCCTTCACGCTAGATTTTGTGTTAAATTAGCAGCCGTGAGTCAGATTCGGTTGAAAGCTTTGTTTTTGACTACAGAACGTTTTTTCTGGGTTGACAGGCATATCTCCGGAACTGGAGCTTTACAACGAAATTGATTTTTTGGAGATATTGAATGTCGATCTACGTAGGTAATTTATCCTACCAAGTTACTCAAGAAGATATCCTTGCAGTTTTTGGAGAGTACGGTAACGTTAAACAAGTTCAAGTTCCTACTGACCGTGAAACAGGTCGTCCCCGTGGTTTTTGTTTTGTAGAAATGTCTTCTGAAGCAGAAGAAACCGCAGCGATTGATGCTTTAGATGGCGCTGAGTGGATGGGACGTAGCTTAAAGGTAAACAAAGCCAAACCCCGTGAAGACAGAGGTAATCGTTTCAGAGACAATCGTAGTGGCGGTGGTAATGGCAAATTTTCGCCGCGGGGACGCTATTAGGACGTGAGAGGTGAGGGGCAAGTGGTTAGTAATTAGTTTTGAGTTTTGTTAGCGTAGCGGTGCCTTAGCACGTTTTGAATTTTGAGTTCTCAAGAGTGTTAGATTTTGAATTTTGAATTAAAAGAAGTGTCTTAACTCATAACGAGTAACTCTCTTAACTCATAACTCCCCAGCTTCCTTTGCTTTCTCTGCTCTACAATTGACCTCTGATCCATCTTTAAGCTGAACTTTTAGATCGACCTAAAGCAGCACTACAATTTAGATTAGTTGTATTCAAAAAGGAGCAATAATGACCCAAGTGGTTTTAGGAGAAAATGAGGGTATTGACTCAGCTTTGCGGCGATTTAAACGCCAAGTTTCAAAAGCTGGCATTCTCGCAGATGTGAAATATCATCGGCATTTTGAAACACCCCAAGAAAAGCGCAAGCGTAAGGCAGTTGCAGCTCGACGTAAAAGACGTTTTAGATAAGATTATTACCAGTTGTGCTTGACATCGTTCAGTTCGGCAAGTCACTGGAATAACATCAAAAGTATTTATTGATGTGAGCAAGCGGACTTTGTCATTGTACACAAGTCCGCTTTAGTTCTTGTTATGCTTCTAAGTTTCCTTTCCAACGCTCAAAATTGCTACAACAAGTCAGAAGTTAGTTAGTGACAACATAGGAACCTCTTGTTAATTCATCGACTAGAGAAGGGGCTTGAGGCTGCCAATTTAATATTTGTTGGGCTTTCGCTCCGCTTACATGTTGATCTAACACAAGTGCATCGGCGAAAGCTCCCATTACAGTCCTTGCCTCATCTAGCTGCCAAGACTTTACCTGACCTGGAATTCCTGCTGCATAGCTGACGAGTTGTGCGATTTCACCTAATTGCATCACTTGATCGTCCGCAGCAATAAATATTGAGCCTGATTCAGCTTCTAACGCAGCTACATAGTAATGGGCTAAATCATCGACATGAATTAACGTCCAGCGATTCTCGCCTGTGCCAACGTACTGCACAACACCATACTGACGCGCTGCTTCTACCATCATGCCGATAATTCCGCCACCTCGACCATAAACTAATGCGGGTCGGATAACGATCGCCCGAATGTTGCGATCGCGAGCATTCAACACCAGCGACTCCAGATGCGATCGCCAAGCAATCAATGGAGTTGGATCGAGGGGGCTATCTTCAGTTGCCACTTGATTACCTGTATTGCCCAACAGCCAAATCCCAGTTGTGTAGATAAAAGTTTTCCCTGTACCGCTCAAAGCATCTAAAATCGTTTCTACTGCCAACTGTTCAATCTGTGGCATTTCTGCATCATTAGTAGATGCAGCATGAATCACAGCATCAACTTGTTGAAGTGCTTCAGCCATGCTTGTAGGGTTGCGTAAGTCTCCGCGCAATGCTTGAATATTGCGATCTAGTTTGTGAACTGCATCATCTGAACGCGCTAATCCTATCACTTGATGTCCAGAGGCTTGTAAAGCTTCTGCTACAGCACTGCCAATGTATCCAGTTGCGCCTGTTACGAGAACTTTCATTGTCATTCTCCAATACTAAAACTTAGTTGGTTGACCAACCAATAACTTGAAAATTAAGACGCCCTCTGACTAAAGTCGGAGCTATCCAAGCAAAGTGTACCTTCGTACACTAAAACAAGATGTCTATTAGTAAGTCCACCTCCGTGGACTTTGTTTGTTTAGCTGTGAATTCGTTCGCAAGCACATTCTTATTGATTCTTCAGTTGAGCCACAAACATCTGCGTGAGAACCTGATAGGCACTGTCGAGATCGAATTGTGGATCTACCAGTTTTTGAAGTGCCAAACCATCAAAAGATGCAAGTAACACAGCGGCGACAGCTTCAGGATTGGCGATCGCGTCTCCAGCAATTTGCCGCACTAAGCGAGCAATACATTGCCGCCCTGTGGAAAGCATCAGGCTAGTCGCATCATGGAAGTTAGAATTGCGTAAGCCAAGGGCAAACAACTCACATCGCAAACGAAACCACTCTGGTTCACTAGTAACGCGCTGTTTAGGCTCTATAAACGTGACTTCTTGCAACTGCTCTTTAGTTAATTCATTGCACCATCGCTCAACTTCCTTGACATATCGTTCTCCAGCCTCAATTAAGACTTCCTGAAGCAGATGATCCTTACTCTCGAAGTAGTAGTGAATTAAACCTGGAGCAACACCAGCTACACCCGCAATTTCTTTCATCGTGGCTGAATCGTAGCCCTTTTCAGCCAAAAGTTGATATGCCGCTAAGACAATTTGAGCACGATTATCTTGATTCTTGAGAGTAGACTTCTTATTCAGATACAGTTATTGGTTGGTTGGACAACCAAATACTAACACTAATCTTATTTTTCTGCAACCCTCAAAGATTGTTACTAAAAACTTAATGTCAGTGTACTGATATATAGCGAGTCAGTCTAAGAATCTTTAGTAGCAACGACAGTGTTATAGCGATTCATGGCTTTTTCTACTCCCTGCTTCAAACACAGTTCAACACACTCAACTACTAACGGTAAAAGCTTAGTGACAACTTGATTTTCTGTTGGAGAGAATCGTCCTAAAACATGAGAAATTGTTTTACCATTGTTAGCAGCTTGTTCTGGCTTACCAATGCCAATCCGTAATCGGGAAAAGTTTTGCGTACCGAGGTGGGCGATCGCACTTTTCATGCCATTATGTCCCCCCGCCGAACCTGATAGGCGCAACCGCATTTTTCCTACAGGTAAATCCATATCGTCATAAATGACTAAAATCGACTCTGGAGGCAGTTTATACCAATCAGTAACTGCACGGATTGCCTGTCCTGAAAGATTCATGTAAGTCAGTGGTTTCAGTAAGCGAATTTTTTCACGGTTTGGGCTGATACCTTCGCCGAATTCTCCCTGAAACTTGCGATTTTCTGATAAGGGGATATTCCAGGAACGTGCCAAAGCATCCACCGCCGCAAAGCCGATGTTGTGTCGAGTTTGTTCGTATTTAGGTTCTGGATTCCCCAATCCGACAATTAGTTGAGGAACAACCACTGATTGTGCAGCAGCCTTTGTCATGACTAGGTTATCTAATTCCTTCTCAACTCCCAAGCTTAGCTTTGTGAGGACGAAGTTGTATTATTTTCTGAAGCTTCAGCCGCTGCAATTTGCTTTGGTTCTAATTGTGCTGTTGTTTGTACAGCTTGCTCAATTTGTTCGGCTTCGCGTTTAAACTCATTTTCAAACTCTTTAGAAGCTTCTTGAAATCCACGCACTGCTTTACCCATGCTACGACCAATCTCTGGTAGCTTTTTAGGTCCAAAGATTAACAGTGCCACAATCATAATCAAAGCCATTTCTGGTAAACCTATTCCAAAAATATTCATGCTTCAGTTCTCCTTTATTTAATCTGTATTTACTAATCACTAGTCACTAGCCACTCACTACCCAGTCTCCAGTATAAAACCTCATAAAAAAACCCCGTCAAGTCGGGGAAATAAAAAGGGTTATTCCAGCTTTGTTACCAAAAGAAATTAACCACCCATGTTTGTCCAATCTGGAGAAATATCTGGTCTTTCAAAGAGCAGCGAGGAGTTGTAGATTTGTAGAATAATCAGCAGGAATACGAAAAATAACACCATAAATACTGCCATCAATGGCGTTGTTCCCCAGCCACGGGTCACTTTACCATACTCAGAATTCAAGGGTTTGAGAATATCTCCCAACCAAGTCCGTTGTGCCATGAGTCACCTTAAGATTCGTTGCAACAGCATTTTTTAATCTTCTGTAATATTCTATAGGAATAGCACTCATAATTTTAATCTAGCCCATGGAACCCGCAACAGTTCTTAGCATTTCTCTCGCCGCCATTGTGATCGCGATTACAGCATTGTCTATCTATACCTCATTTGGTCCTCCTTCTAAGGAGTTGAGCGATCCTTTTGAAGATCATGAAGATTAAGTCACGCTTGGTTTAGAGGACGTTTGAGCGCGAGTGTCAATCCATCAGCGATCGCTACTAAACTCAGTGCGACTCGCTGATCGCGATGCAGAAATTGATTCAACTCTCGAATTGCGATCGTACATGCATCATCATCAAAATCAGGATCGATGACTCTGCCACACCAAAGCACATTATCAATCGCGATCAATCCACCTGGACGGATGAGTTGCAGAGATTTCTCATAATAATCTTTGTACTCGACTTTATCAGCATCAATAAAGACAAAATCAAAGGTTTCTGCCTGTCCATCCAATAGCAGTTGATTCAGAGTTTCGACCGCAGGTGCAATGTGCCAGTCAATTTTATGCGTGACACCTGCGGCTTGCCAGTAGCGACGCGCGATCGCGGTATCCTCTTCACTTATATCACAGGTAACTACGATGCCATCTTCGGGTAACGCCAGTGCCAACCACAGCGTGCTGTATCCCGTGAATGTACCGATCTCCAGCGTTTTCTTGGCTCCAATAAGCTGCACCAGCAATGCCATAAACTGTCCTTGCTCAGGAGAAATCTGCATATCGCCTTCAGGATGTTGGGCGGTTTCTTGCCGTAGTTGGGACAAAATTTCGGTTTCGCGTAGGGAAACAGAGAGCAAGTAGTCGTAGAGATTAGGTTGGAGTTGTCCAGCAGCGTCGGTGAGATCTAGGGTTTTGTTTGACATAGTGGTGTGCTTTTACAATAAAATTACGAATTTTCTTAAGAGTGGTGTTGGTGATGGTACAGTCTAATCGATGGCTTCACCTACCGAGCAGCGATGAGCTTCCCTGACGGCGATATTTGACATCCGAAGAACAGCTTGCCCGCTATCGCGAACGATTTGGTGAATTGCGATTACATCAGTGAACAGTAAAATTGATAACTGATAGAGGAGTGCTTTTTTCTAAGATATTAAACTCATATGCAAAGATAAAAATACTACCCATAATTGGGGTAATACATAGCTATTTATTTTTTATAAATATCTCCTCTCGCACCAATTGCATAAATTTCGATATCTTTGGATTCAATATCGACTGTAAAAATAATCCTATTTTTACCTATACGTAATCTGTAAAATCCCTCCCAATCACCTTTCATTTTTTTGATATCTAGTTCTGTAAAGGGGATAATTCCTTGTTCTTCGATAGCAATAACAATTTTTTTGAGTTGTTCGCGAATATTTTCAACATCTTCGGGATTTGCTTTTTGTAAAAACTTAATTCCTTGCTTACGAAACTTTATTGCCATTTTTTAGCCAATCAGTCATATCAATTACTTCATCATCCGCATATAAAGAAGGTACACCGAATTCGGCTTCAAGTTCGCACTGTTCTTCATCGCTTACGTAAGGTATTAGAATTTGACACAGGTGAAATCTTTCTTCTTTTAAAACTTCGCGCATAGTCTCTTTAATCAATGCTTTTAATTCTTGAATTTCCACACTTATACCTGTTAATCAAAGTTAAATTATATATTCATCGTACCTAACTTCAGTTTTTGATAGGGGAATTTGGGCAAAAATAGCAGACTATAATATTTCAGGAATCTGTTTCCAAATTGCATTTCCTTTATTACTTTTGATATAAAGTTGTATAAAATCTATTAAGGCTGTAGCACTTTCTCAGTTGAGTGAAGCATTGTTGGATTTTACGAGTGTGGATGATTTACAAGCTTGGTTGGAGAAAAGATCGCACTGATGGTATTGCATTGCCTCTTTGTTTACTCGTTTACCGCCTCACCTTTCCTCAGTAGTCTCCTAGCAACTTTTCGAGCAGCGTGTAGATGTCCTTTTTATCTTTATCCTTGCGCCGACCAATGCCAACCACTAAAACAAGCACTTGTGCCTGCTCAACTTTGTAGATGATGCGATAGCGCTACCCAACAGCCCGCACACTCCGAAATCCTGCAAGATTGTCTACCAGGGCTTTACCTTGCTTTTCTGGCTCAGTCTTAAGCTGGTCAATGCGTTCTGCTAGCTTCGCTTGTTCTCGCCGATCTTTAATCACAGCCAACATTTCTAGTGCCAGTGGTGTTAGTTGAATCTCATATTCAAGCGGATTGGACGATTCGCTCATAGTCCTAGCTGTGCTTTGGCACTCTGCCAAGAAATCCTGTTGCCTTGTTCTAATTGCAAGATACTTTGGCGCAGTTGAGTGACAAACTCAGTATCGCTGAGGATGTCCAGTGTTTCCAACAGGGCTGTGAGATGGTTGTAACTAAGAGCAGCGATCGCAGGAACACCATCTTGGGTAATAATGATGATGGGTTCTTCGGTCAGTTCATCAGCTAAAGTAGGGAGTTGCTGCTGAGCTTGGGCGATCGTGAGGCGTTTTGGCATAGGAATAGGGCTTGGTGAGCATTGAATTTATTCTAATATTACGGGGCATTGAAGCGGATTTTACTACAAGGGAATTGACTTAATCTGTCGCCTGGGAGCGTCACCTCCTTAAATTTTGTCGTGAGAGAACGCGCTGAGTAGTGAGGAGGCGATCGCCTTAATGTTCTGGTCGTTTTTCTGATGGAGCAATTCTGCTATGGCCTATGGCCAGCAAGCAACGCAGAGGCTTCGCCAACGCCGGATTGGCAGATGAATAGGGTGTGTTTAAGCATGAGTTTAGGTCGCATGATACATTATGAATACTTACTCTCAATGTGTATTCTTAATCGCAATGGTCTATCGCCGAATTAATATCACACTCCCTACAGAAACGCTGCAAAAGATTGACAGTTTTGCCCCCAAGGGCGATCGCAGTCGATTTATCCATGCTGCAATCCAGGCTTACCTCGCTCAGGTTCAAACAGAGAAACTACGGCAACAGTTAAAAGAAGGGGCGATTTGTCGGGCTGAGCGCGACTGCCAGCTTGCTGAGGATTGGTTTTCCCTTGAGGAAGAGGCATGGCAGCAAAACGCAAATTAACCTATCCTACGCGGGGAGAGATCTATCTGGTTAGCTTCGACCCAACGGTTGGGACTGAAATTCAAAAAACACGACCAGCCCTGGTTCTGCAAAACGATATTGCCAATGAATATAGTCCCATTACGATCGTTGCTGCAATTACTTCCCAATTTGGTGATCCGCTGTATCCAACTGAAGTACTGGTTCGCTCACCAGAGGGTGGCTTAACTGTAGATTCGGTGGTTCTGCTCAACCAAATTCGCTCGATTGATAAACAGCGATTGGTCAAGCGCCTTGGCAAACTAACTGATGAAACAGTAGCGCTAGTCAATCAGGCAACGCAGATCAGTTTGGGATTGATTGAAATCTGAGGACAAAGATTTTACGGCGATCGGTTTTGAGGTTTTGGGGACATAGCTGTATTCTCTTGCTGAGTAATTGCGTGAGGGTGGAGAGGTTGATCTCGATCGCCTTTGCAGATTGGTCTTCGGGGGAGCGAACGCAGATTTGCAGATAAAGCAGGTGTGTTTGGGCATGAGTTATGGCGGAATGGTAGATGTTTCTGGGCGATCGTCAATTAAGCGTTGCGGTTGGCAGGAGAACTACAGGAGTGAATCTCTAAAGGCTGTTATTACTAAAATTAGATAAAGCTTTTAACAGTTTGCTCATGCTTCGTTTGGGCGCTGAATAGAGATTTTGTCGGAAGCGGTTGGGAGAATTCTCCTAGGAGATACGTGCGTCGGTTTCGGGTTTGCTATTGTCTGCATTGGAATTGAGTGAGGCATTGTTGGATTTTACGAGTGTGGATGATTTACAAGCTTGGTTGGATGAAATATCGCACTGATGATGAGGTTGCATCGCCTTTTTGTCTACCTCTTTTCATATTTCCTCAACAGATTAGTCTTTGGAAGAAGGGTGACAGATTTTGCAAACAAACAAGATGTGTTTATGCATAGGTTTATGGTGCGTTAACTAAATATTTGTACAAGTCATCAATCACTGCATCAGCTGCAGATGGATATCGTCCTCTCCAAACTACAGGGTCTACATGATAAACACGATTTTGTTGAAATTGTAGGATTTGCAGATGAATAACGTGAGTTTGAACGTCGGTTTAGGGCATATTGATTAAGTATTTCTCAATGTCATCTAGTACTACATTAGCAGCAAGTATATTGTATCCTCGCCAAGCTCCTTCACTAACAATATATACCTGATTTTTTTGAACTGCTCTCATCTGAGACCATAGAGGTTTCTGCTGAAATTTCTTAAGGATTGATTCATTATCTCTTTCTGTTCCAATAAATAAAACATCACTATCAAGTTCCGGTAGGGCTTCTTCGGAAATTGGGAGTTCATCAGAAATTGGGAGAGAATTCTGAGATAATGTATTAGATAGCGGAACTGGAGGAAACTGAAATCCAACATCACTCAATATTTCACCAGAAAAAGAATCTTTGCTAGAAAGAAATAATAAATAACCATCATAAACTTGGAGATATGAAGCATTAAGTTCACCGTGCTGATGATTCATTTTCTGTTTCAGTTCTTCAGCACGATGTCTGTACTCGTCTATTAGTTGATTGGCAATCTCTACTTTGTTAAGCATTGTTGCCGCCTGAATAAATTCTTGTTTCCAATCATATGAACCAGATGAAGTTTTTATCGTAGGTATTAATATTGTGGAAGAGATTTGTGATAGTAGCTTATAATTTTTTTGACTTATGTCTCTAGACCAACCAATAATCAAGTCAGGGTTTAACAACAATATTTTTTCTAAATTTGGCTCGCGGTTAATGGTTGGAATCGCTTCAACTCCCTTTAGCCTATTCTTGATGTATGAAATATCAAAGGAATCTTTACGTGCGAAGACTGCAATGGGTTTAACATTTAGTGCCAGGGCATAAGACAAAGCCTGACTATCTATGATGACAAGTCGTTGTGGATTGAGAGGAATGCAAGTTTCTCCCATTGCGTGTTGCATCATTCGGCATTCATCTGCTGGAGGTTTGGCAGACTGAGGATTGGGAGAATGAGCAGTGTGACTGATGCAAGCAGTGGTTAATAAAGCTATCAGAATTCCCACTAGAAAAGACCGAAGTGAGGACAATCCAAAGCTACGTAACTTCATAGCAGATGTTTCCTACCGATTAATATCAACGATCAAGGTCAAAACTCCCAGGAAATAGTTCCTAGCACAGTGAATGGTCTACCAGGGATGACTTCAAATTCACCAGGACTTTCAAAATAGTCCACATTGAATAAGTTCGTGAAGTTGAGCGCAGCACGAAATTGCTCTCGTTGGTAAAAAATTGCAGCATCAGTGCGCAGATAGCTTGGCAATTCAAAGGTATTATCTAAATTCGCTTGGCGATCGCTTATATAGAACAATCCCAAGCCGAAGCCGAAGCCTTGTAATCCACCTTGTTGAATTTGATAGGTTGTCCAGAGGTTGAATGAATTTTCTGGAACATTCGCCAAACGATTACCCACGGGAAAAAGGTTGTCCTTGGTGAGCCGAGCATCTGTATAGGCATAGCCTGCAATGATATTCCATCCAGGTAAGATTTCACCCCCAACATTAAATTCAATGCCTCGGCTGCGCTGTTCACCCGTTTGAATCGAGAAGCCTATATTGTCTGGATCATCCGTCGGAACATTAGAGCGGGTCAGATTATAGAAGGCAAGAGTTGCTGAAAGTTGGTCATTTAAATCTGCCTTAACGCCCACTTCATACTGAGTCCCTCGCTCTGGTTCAAATGGACTGCCATCAAATGCATTTCCAAACAAGCTTGGAGTAAAGGAACGAGCATAACTGGCATACAGTGAAATTGGTTCAATCGGCTGATAGACGATACCGACCCGTGGAGAAAATGCACTATCAGACTGACTATATGTGAAATCATCAACTCGACTCCGATTGTTGTAATCCTGGGTATCGTAGCGCAAACCCAGTAACAATTTTAGATTCTCTGTCAGGCTGACTAGATCTTGGATATAAATTCCAAGCGAATTGGTTTCGTAAGCATTATTAGAGCGGATTACAAAAGGTTCGGTTTCTGGTTGATTATACACAGGGTTAAACGCATCAATTGAACTAATGCCTCTACGTCTTCGTAAGTATGTTGCATCATCTCTATTCCAATCAACTCCAACTAGCAGTTGATGTCCAATGGAGCCAGTCAAGAAATTACCAGTGAGGTTTGTTGCCAAAAGATAGTTTGTGCCATCACCTTCATCAGCTATACGAAGACGATTGAGAGTTCGATTATCAGCTTCTATGCTAATAGGAATAGCAACGTCAGCATCGTATGTCGAAAATCTGACTCGAAAGGCATTGCGTAACGACCAATTGTCACTGAGTTGATGTTCTAGTCTATATCCGATTCTACTGTTAGTTATTCGGGCAAAGTCACCAGGTTCGCTATAGTTAGAGTTGCGAGGAATTTCACCATTCGGATTCGGGAGGACAGTACCGACACTAGGTAAACCAGGATAAAATCCAGTATCGATGCTGGCATACTCTCCCTCTACAAATAGTTCTGTGCGATCGCCGAGCCTGAAACTCACTATTGGTGAAATACTTAAGGATTCTTTATCAAAAAAATCGATGAAACTATCGGAGTTTTCATAACCTGCATTCAGTCTGTAGAGCACTGATCTGGAATCATCCAATGGTCCTGATAAATCAACGTTTCCTCTATAGAAGGCATAATTTCCGATTGTTGCGTCTACTCGGTAAAAGGGGTCTTGAAGCGGCTGTTTAGTGACCAGGTTAATCGTTCCACCTGGGTTGGCGGAACCATACAGCACTGAAGCTGGACCTAGAAGAACTTCTACTCTCTCAATATTGAATAGCTCGGTTCCAACTGTTGAGCCACTAACACTACCCACCCCATCAAACAACCCATCTCTGAGAATGTTTCCTGAATTTCTAGTGCTAAAACCACGAATTGTAAAATCACTTATCGACGAATAAGCTCCTCTTTCTTGAGTGACGCCAGGGACATTTCTGAGAGCATCCTCTACACGAGTCGCTTGCTGATCCCGAATGACCTGCTGCGGTACTACCTGAATTGATTGGGGAATGTCACGAAGTGGGGTATCCGTTCTAGTTGCAGTGCTGGCATTCGGTACGCGATATCCTGTATCCTGCTGTCCCGTGACCAGCAATTCAATCGGCTCATCGCCCTGCGCTGCTGGTATTTCCTGTGGTGTTTCACTCGTCGTCGGCTGCTCACCTTCAGGCTGCTGTGATGGTTGCATTGCTGCAGCAGCAGATGTCAAACCAAAAATCAATCCTTCATCACTGTCAAATAACTCAACTGTTGGCAATCCTGTTTCACCTGCTACTGTCACCCGAATAGTATTAGCATCAAGGTTTGTAACTGTTATCTCACTAATCCCCTCAATAGGGCTTTGAGAACTAAATATGAACGCCTCGCCATTGGGTAAACGCAATTGAGCATTAGGTATATCTGCGATAAAGTTATTTCCGATACTGCGATCGCTAATTTGAAGTTGTTCGCCCTGAGTTGTCTGTAATATCACCTCCACACCTTTTTCTGTGGGATTAGCTTGTACACTCGTCACTTGTATAACATCCCTCTGGACGGAAGAGGGGTTGGTTGGGGCTGGCGACTGCACTAACATAATTGCGCTAGTGCTAGGACGCTCTCTTTCACTAATTTGAGGAATCTCTCTAATTAACTGAGATTTACGTAATACAGATGTAATAGTTTTATCATGATCCGGCTTTGCTACTTCTTGAGCCGTTACGCTCATAGCACCCCACAGCCAAACAGAACTTGTTAGTAATAAAATTTGCAATAAATTCTTTGGTTTCATTAGATACTCTACACACCTGGCAATATTACGGAAACAATGTCGGAAATCGACAAGTCATCCGTGACTCGTCCCCACACATGTCCTCACACCACAATTTCAAATTGATTTAGCTTCTAATAAGAAAACTTCTCAATAAAGCTGAGAATACAAGATTTGAAGAAGGTATTGTTGCCGCAAACGGATTTTTTTCTGCCCGATCGGGATTTTTTTAGTGATGGTGCAACAACAAAGGGCGATCAATCGCTCAAAAAGACGGTTGAGGTGGGATCAAAACTGCCACAAAATTGTTCCCTATGAAAAACCTGATATAGCGGTATAAGGTAAATATCAAGGTTCAGAGTGCTTTAGAGTACATAGATTTATTACGGTTTGAATGGGACAACCAAAAAGCTCAAAAAGCATGGGGTTTCTTTTGATGAGGCAGCAACTATTTTTTACGATCCACTCTATTTAGAGGATTATGATGAAGCGCACTCTGACCAAGAGGATCGGTTTAAGATTATTGGTATGTCAAGCAATGGACGCTTGCTAGTTGCCGCCTATAGTCAGCGAGTTGATAGGATAGGGATCATTAGTTCCAGACTAGCGACTAAAAATGAACGACAAATCTATGAATCACAAGCTTGAACAGAATGAAACTGAGATTGATGATTTGTTGGAGGAATATGACTTTAGCAAAGCTAAACCAGGTAGACACCGAGGATTTAAGGGAGCGTTGGTTCGTGTATTTGAGGACGGCACAGAGCAAGTTATCGAGTTGAGTCCGAGAAATAACACTATCAATTTATCTCCTGAAGCAATTCGATTAATTATTGAGGCGCTGGAATACCGGATTGAAGCGTACCAGAGACGACTGGAGGAAGGGAGTTTGGACGAGAGTGAATCAGAAGTCATTAATAATTTGGTGGTTTTAGCAGCATTGTCGCAGGAATTAAAGAAATCGCTTGAGATGCCTGCTTTATCATCTTTGCGGAAAGACCCCATACGCAGCGAGCGCGGAGTGTGGGGATGAAAGCAAAGCAAAAGTCTGTGGTGCTTAACTAATTGACTTAAATTAGATAAGTATTGTATAGTAAGCACTATGGGAAACAAAGCTTACAAATTTAGACTGTATCCAAACAAAGAGCAATCAGCATTTTTGGCAAAATGTTTTGGTTGTTCCAGGTTTGTGTACAACCATTTTTTGAGACTCACAACAGATGTCTATGCCGAGTCTAAAAAATCCCTGCGTTACAAAGAATGGGCAAAGCTATTAACAGGTTTAAAGTCAGAGTTTGAATGGCTTAAAGAAGTTAATTCCCAATCACTACAGCAAACTCTTAAGGATTTAGAGCCAGCATTTGTTAGATTTTTTAAAAAGTTAGGAGGATTTCCAAACTTTAAAAAGAAAAGTAATCGGCAATCATTCAGAGTTCCACAACACTTTTTAATAGACAATAATGGGTTTCTTAAACTACCTAAGATCACACCTATCAAAATGGTAATTCATAGGGAAATACTAGGAACACCAAAGAATGTCACCATATCTAAAACCCCATCTGGGAAGTATTACGCATCAATAGTAACTGAACAAGATATTCCTCACGCTCCTCTGAATGGTGACAAGATAGGTTTAGATTTAGGGTTAAAAGAGTTTGCTTGTTCCTCAAAGGGTGAGAAGTTTGAGAATCCTCAGTATTTTCAAAAATCTTTACGCCGGCTTCATATAAAACAGAGGAGAGTAAGCAGAAAAAACAAAGGTTCTAGCAACCGCAGTAAAGCTAGATTAGTTGTAGCTAAGATTCACGAAAAAGTGGCCAATCAACGGCAGGACTACCAACATAAAATTAGCCTGAAACTGGTATCCGAGAACCAAAGGATATCAGCAGAAAGTCTAAACATTAAAGGGATGGTAAAAAACCGTAAATTAGCCAAACACCTTTGTGATGTAGCTTGGGGCAATTTCCTCACCATGTTGGAATATAAAGGGGATATCTACGGTTGTGAAGTTCACTATGTAGATAGGTTCTTCCCCAGTTCAAAAAGGTGTTCCAACTGCGGCTACATCAAGCAAGACTTAACACTATCCATTCGTGAGTGGGAATGTCCAGAGTGCAAAAGTTTTTGGGACAGAGATATTAATGCTGCCCTCAACCTGATGCTGTTCTCTGAATCAAAAATACCCTTGGAAGAAGGGAAATCTACGCCTGATCAGCTAGTTGTAAGACTAGGTATGAACCGGAATACTGGTTCAGGACAGGAAGCCACAGGTGTAGCGTAGCGTAACCTGTGGTACTTCACAAGTGTTCTGAAAGCAACGTTAGAGCCAGAAATTTTGTTTCTTGATATTGGCGACTATATAGTCTTTAACCAACCGTTACCCTCGTTGTTACCCTTTGTGCCGATTCTTCAAGGCGGAGAGAACAAATCCTCCTATGCCTCATTCTAATTTAAGGTCAAATTCGATGACGGCGATAAGCACTCGGTGTCATGTTCATATGCCGCTTAAACGCATCACAAAACCGACTCGCACTCGCATATCCTACCCGATGGGCAATCTCAGCAATACTCAACTCGCGATCGCATAACAGTTTCTGTGCTTGCTTAATGCGACACGTTTGCAAATAACCAAACACTGTTGTGCCAAAAAGGTAGCGGAAGCCTCGCTTTAATTTGTAGTCGTTTAGTCCCACCTGTCTTGCTAGGTCGAGTAGCGATGGAGGACAATCTAAATCGCGTTGGAGAATTTCTTTTGCTAAATGCAGACGTTCGATATCTGTGGGACGAAAATTTGGGATTGTATTGTATGAACTCTGTCCTGCTAATTGATGAAACTGTAACACTAATAATTCTAGTACCTTACTTTCTAGGTACATGCGTTTGATGACACCATGATAGGGACAATTGAGCATTTGTTGGAGAGTCTGTTGCATGGCGGGGGTGCTTTGATTGAGAGATTGATGAAAGCTTTTTGCCGATTTTCCCTCAATCAGCGATCGCAGCAGAGACGAGGTATTGTCCCAATTCATGCCAAACGACTTTAATCGTTCTAAATCCGTCTTAATTCCCACACTTTTATGGATTTGTTCGGCTGGGAAATATTCAATTGATCGTACTTCTTTGATGTAGCACAGACAAGTTTCACCAGCAGTTTCTTCGCGGTCTTCTTCTAGCTGAATGCCTGGGTTAATCATACGGCGGTCGCCCGCTAAATAGAAATTTGATAACAGCATCCCCTCCCCGTTGTAATGATAGTCTAGACACAAGGGACGCCAATATTGATAGGTAGCAATGTGAATGCTTAGTCCTGGGTGCAGATCAATAATCCACTCTTCCCCTTGCCCTAATCGCTTTGGAATAGCCCGTCGTCGTTCAACATCATTCCACTGCCAAGGAACCTCACCACACGCATTGGCTTCTTCCCAGATCGCATTATATTCAGCTTCAGTAATGATCCGTGCTGTGTCGAGTGGCATTATTCCTATCCCTACTAATTAAGAAAAGGTTTTATTTACTAATGTCACGTCCGGTTAAATAACCCAACTTTCATTGAGTTGTTAGTTGCCAATTGCTAACCACTCTAGTCACTTTAAAATTTTAAGCATTTTCCTGATTGTAAGTTACTGTAATTGAGAAAATTTTCCAAGGCGCAACTTTATAGATTGGCGATCGCACAGTAGATGTTGTCCGCTCTAATAAATCAACAGTTTCCCCGATTGCTAAATCTAAATCACTTTTGAAATTTATTTGTGCTGATTCTCCGTTACATTCGTAACAGCGGAGAATCCATCGCTGCGAATTGTCTTCTGACTGTTTAAATGCCATCAAAATCAGGTTTTCTGCTGATAAATCAAGAAAACAGCCTACTGGTGGTAAGTTTTGCGAAACGCGATCGCTCTGTGACATTAACATCACTTGTAGCGGATAATTTAGCTCATATCCGCGTCGTACTGTCTGCGCTTGTTGCCAATTACCTTGATGTGGATAAATCGCATACGTGAATTGATGATTTCCGCGATCTGCGTCTGGGTTGGGCCATTCTGCACCACGTAACAAAGTCAGGCGTAATTGATGCGGTTGGCTATCGTAGCCGTATTTGCAATCATTCAGTAAACTGACACCGTAATTATCAGTACTTAAATCTGCCCAGTGTAGTGCTGGAATTTCCCATTTAGCTTGTTCTGCTGGTGTTTCTGGTTTAGTAGTACGCTGAATCGCACCGCAAGGAATTTCATAGGTTGCATAATCAGCTTCAAAGTTGAACGGAAAAGCTGCTTTAACCAAAACATGACGCGATCGCCAGTTGACAGTTGTTTCAATTTTCAATAGTGGTAAACCCGCTTGCACCACATAATCTTGACAAAATTCTGATTCTCCGAGTTGACGCACAACGCGAATGCGACTTTGAACGATTCCCTGCTCTAACCACTCAATTGATTTGAGTTGCAATGGTGGTAAGGGGTGTTGTGCATAGTTGGGGTCAATGTTCCATGCATCCCAATATTGACCACTGTCAGTAAATCCTTGTAATTGATTACCTCCATCAGAATGCAATATCTCGCGATCGCACGTCTTATCAACAAGACTCTTTAAGTTTCCGTTTTCACAATCAACAATGACCCGTAAAAATTCATTTTCTAGCGTCCAATCTTCAGTTTTTTTTCTATTGTCATAATACTCAACACCTGATATAATTTTTGTATTATTACCCTTTCTTTGCTCATTTTCTATTGTATTATTTAATACATCGGTAGAAGTAGCTATAAACTTAAGTGCTACTAACCAAAAGACACAATAACCTGTAGCAGGAATATCTTTAGCACTAAATAATAGTGTCTGAGGAGCAATAATTTGGCAAGGTAGCTGATTTCCTTCTAAGTCGCAAACAACCCAATCTTGTGCATCAGGTAATGTCACGCTCACAACGTCGGAACGTTGCCAGTTGAGGGAATTAAACACAACCAAGGGTTGCGCGTCAGGATGCGGGGGTGGTGGTAATTTAATGTGAGATGCGATCGCACTTAACGACTGCTGAGTAATTTCTGCGGTAACTTGTTCAACTTCTTCCCAAGTTGGGTTAACCTCGGCGTAGACTTCAGGAATGGAAGAACCAGGGAGAATATCGTGAAATTGGTTAAATAAAACTTTCTTCCAAGCAGCTTCTAATTGAGCTTGAGGATAAACGAAGCCAGTCGCGATATTAGCTAGTGCGGCAAACAATTCTGCTTGATACAAAAATCCTTCACAACGGCGATTCCAGCGCTTTTGATCTGCGTGGGTAGTGTAACAACCGCGATGAAATTCGAGATAGAGTTCATCTTGCCAAATAGGAAGGGGTGAGGGGTTAAAGATGATTTCTTCATCACGTTGAGAAGTGCTGCGGATTTGTTGGAGATATTTCTGTGCTGTTGTGAATTGCAGTTGAGGGAAGAAGGGAGAATTTTGCCATTTTTGGGCGACTTCTAGCATATCGCGAGTCGGACCACCGCCGTGATCGCCAACTCCAGGAAGCCATAGTGAAGTTTTGAAACTTGTTTGCTGTTCCCAGTTGCAGGCATAAGTCTCCATTTTGATCGGGTCAATACCTTCACCAATCGGGGCAGACATGAGACTTAATATTGCGCTTCCATCAGGCGATCGCCACCAAAAAGCATCATAGGGAAACTTCGTTGTATCGTTCCACAGTAGCTTTTGCGTGACAAAATACTCAATTCCAGCTTGCTGAAGAAACTGTGGTAACGTAGCGCAAAACCCAAAACTATCGGGTAGCCACGCTACTGTAGAAATCGCACCAAATTTAGCTGAAACATAGCGTTGACCGTACAATAACTGACGCACAATCGATTCGCCACTGACTAAATTCAGTTCAGGTTCTACCCACAACCCGCCAACTATTTCCCAGCGTCCATTATTAACTTGTTGTTGAATTGCTGCGAATAAATCAGGGCGATGTTCTTCAATCCAAGCATAAAGTGCAGGCGTAGAATGACAAAATATCAGTTCTGGAAAATCTTGTTGGAGATTAAGAACAGAAGTAAAAGTACGTTGTGCGGCTTCCCAAGTATCGCTAATTGCCCACAACCAGGCTAGATCAAGGTGTGCATGACCGAGAAGTTGAATTTGGCGTTGCTTAATCTCTTGTGCTAAGTATTGCACCGAGGAACGAATAGTAAGCAGTGATTCTGTAAATGCGTGCTTGTCAGGTAGAATTGCCCAATCGATTTGTGCTAGCGCTGTCGCCAGGATTGATAATTTTTCAGGATAGAAGGTTTCTAAATATTGTTGTAAAACCGCGAATTCATCTGCAATAAAGCCAGGTTCAGGATAGGCGGTGTCGGTAGATTCATAAAGACAAAGCGATCGCACTAAAGCCCCAGCATCGTGATTTGGACTGATCAAGCGTAAAATAACCGTAATTTCTTCGCCTGGTGTTACTGCTGGACTAAGCAGTATGCGAGTTGAACAATCAAATAAATCGCCTTCTTGGACAAGTTGACCGTTAACATAAATTTGTGCAGCCTCCGCCCACCAGGTAAGTGCTAAGCGCAAACTTAAACCTGCGATCGGATACCCTGATAAATCATTGGGAATGACAAATTTTTGGGTTAACCACAGTACTTTTTGCCCCGCTGACCAAGCAATGTGTTCTCTATCATTAAGTTTTACTTCAGTTTGTGATGTTGCTTGCGATTCATCTAAAATCCGCCAATGCGCTTGAACGTTGACTTGAGTGCGATCGCGAAGTTTCGCAATCACGGCTGAGATTAAGTTGCTATGAGTTTGAGGTACTGTGGAAGTCATCTTGTCGGTTTTATTTCTAGCATCTGCTGCGCTTAAGTGATTTAATTTAGCAAAGACAGATTATGTATGATTGGTTATGTAAGTCATTGCATCAGGCAGATCGCATTTTTCCAGAATTTTCTCTTGGCTGGAAGTGTCATTTCAATAGCAGCGCGTGGGAAGATGAGATTAACAAATGTGAACAAGAATTAAATTTATCACTTCCACACAGTTATCGAGAATTTCTACTGAGGCATAATGGCGCTCATCTGTTTTACAGTGAATTAGAGGATTACTCAGATACCGCTGCTTGGTGGGCGGGTTCCGGAATTAAGATTTTTGGAACTGGAGAATTGCTAAGCTATAGGCATTACAGACGTATAACCTCCAGCCCATTTACTGATGCAGAAGATCCATCCATACTTGGGTTTGCTTACTTAGGACGTTTAGGCACAGGCGATTTTTGCGCTTTTGATACAGCATTTGTTGGAAATGAGTGTCCTGTTTTGGACTGCGATCAAGATTATCCATCTTCAAAATGGAAGGAGTCTCCAATTGCTTTCTCATTTGAAGAATGGCTAAGTAAAATGTTTGATCGCATTATTAACCACAAAAGCTTACCTGAGTACTGGTTTAGTGACTCGTTATATGATAACTCTCTAGAAATATTTGGAAGTTCTACAGACTATTGTTAAACTGCTGAAATTAAGTTGCTATAAGTTTGCGGCACTGTGGAGGTCATCTTTTCGATAAAATCAGATTGTTAAATGAGTAACTAACAATTAACGTAACAAGAAGGCTGGTCACTGGTAATTGGTCATTGGTAATTGGAAAAAATACTTATTACCCATTACCCATTACCCATTACCCATTACCCAAACCTAATTCATATTATGTCTTCGGCTTCCGGTCGCTATCAAAGCAAACTCTTCAATTTTGTTCACCAGCAATCACGGCGGTTTACACAGCAATGCGATCGCACTTTTCGTCAAATTCAATTTGCTACCAGTTGGATAGCACCAGCCGTCCTATATCCTTTCTACGCTTTATTTCAGTCAACGCGAAAGACAAGACAGTTTACTCCAAAGCCAGCATCACCACAGCTACAAGCAACTTACCAAGATTCTTCCCCACCAATTCCCAGCGCTGACACGCCAATTCAGCAAGTATTACAGTTGTTTGAAATACCTACTGAAGAGATTGCATTACCTAAGCGAGAGGAGCAACCCAAAACAAATATTTTTACTTGGTTCGTACCGCAAATCATTCATTTAGCTAAACAAAGTAAGGAACTATTCTACTCAGATCGCCAAACTACAACGACTTCACCTGTAGAGTGGATACCTATCGCTGCAAAACTGAAGAGCAATCGACGAGTCATTCGAGGAATTGCTACTGAACTTGCAAGTCGCAACTTAGTCTTAGTCACAAGTGGGAATGAAATTCTTGATGTTTTTTCACCACAACAGCAGGAACAAGTGCAAGCAAAGATTCAAGGAGAAGTGGCTATCTACTGGCGTTGTCAACGCTTAGCTTATAATTCTCAAGTTCAAACACGACTTAGCAGTAATACAGAAAGTAATTTACTTCCTCTTGAAAAATCACCTATAACATTTCTAGATCGCGTTTTAGCAGAAGTAGAATCGTATTCTTTTGCAATAACTCAACATTGGCAAAATCAATTAAATAGCACAACTATACTAGCTAATACAACACATCAAAATAATATTGAATCGGATAATTCCACAAGTCACACTTTACGAATTCAAGCTTTAATTTGGGCAGCAATTGATTTCTTTTTGGGAAGCAGCAATAACACAAAATTAGGGAAAAATACGCCAGTAAAAAAATCTTTGCAATTCTCTAGAAAGACGCAACAGACAAAAATACCATATCGTCCTGTGTCTCAATTACCTGGTGTTTCATCACCTACCATTGAAGACCCTTGGTTATCACTTAGTGACTTATTTGGAAAAGTAGAATCTGAAGCTGAAGTACAAGAAACAGTATCTACACAAATACTAAATAAAGTTCTTCCTGAAAATAAAACAAGTGATTCCCTGCGCAGAAAATTAATCAACGGTTGGCAAAGGTTTAAGCCTAAAATTAATAATGTAGTTACTGCGTTAGTAAAAGTACGAACAAGTGCGATCGCGCAAAACTCAGTACCGAATGCGATCGCTACTGAAACTCCTGAACCCAAACCACAAACAAATCCCGCGCAAATTAATCCAACTTCTGAGTGGATCGATGTTAGTGCGATCGCTGTGGGTTATGTCAAGCATCCGTTAGAACAAGTCCTCGAATGGTTAGACCGCGCTATGTCGTGGCTAGAAAAATTATTATTTAAATTCTGGCAGTGGTTGCAGCGATTTAACAAAACAAGTCGTAGTAATTAGCTATCCACTGTAATTACGGGAATTGGACTCATTTCTAAAACAGCTTGAGAGACAGAACCAAGAATGACTTCTTCCCAAACGCGGTGTCCCCGTTTACCAATGATCACATCTGTCACTTGACGCGCTTTTGCTACTTGCACGATCGCTTCTGGAACTGCACCAGATTGCGTGAGAAACTCATAGCGAATATCTGCAAGTAACTGTTTTGCTTTGCTTTGGAGTTCATCTACGGCGTGTTTATCTCCCAGGTTATCAACGTACAACACAATCACTTCACCGTTGCTGCGTCGTGCTAAATCAGCGGCTTTGCGGAGAACTTGGACTGCTAGTGGTGAAGTATCTACTGCTGCTAGAAACACAGGACGACCTGTAACCGCAACTTTGGTAGGATCGACTTCTCCTTTTTCCAATAGTTTGGGTGCAAACACCTGCGTTGTCCATGCACCAATGGGAGCCGTTGTCAAGATCGAGAGTGCAGCGATCGCCAAAATTATTTCGCCGCCTTCAATTCCTGCAGCTAAAGGTAATGCACCAATTGCAGCTTGTACTGTCGCCTTTGCCATATTTCCTGGTAGTAAGAACACCTTTTCTTGCCAAGTCCAGTTACTACCTAAAGTTGAGAGATACCAACCAATTGCTCGACCAACAACTAAACTAAGAGTTAACAGCAACAACCCAGGTAGTAAGATATTTCCTAATACCTGAAGCTGAATAGTTGCTCCAAGTAGCACAAATAAAACAATTTCTGCTATTGTCCACAAGACGTCAAATCCACTACGAATTAAACGAGCAAGGGGTGCATCAAATTCAATTAAAAAGAACCCCATTGCCATGACAGCAAGATAACCAGAATAATAAGGAAATACTTCGGTAAAAATGACAAGAAATAATGCTGCGCTAGCTGCAATAATTATGTCCTGAACAACACTGCGCGTCCATTGCTGAACCAGCACCAACACTAATAAACGAGCAAAAAGGAAACCTGCTGCTAATCCCAAGGCAATTTCTAGAATTACCTGAAAAGGTAAAAGTTGTAAAGGAGACAACGCAATACCAGCAAAAAGTGTTACTGGTTCACCCCCTTGTTGTCCCAAAAAGTTAAGTAATAAGCTAAATACCAGTAAAAGCAAGACATCAGACAGCGCACTTCCTGTCAAAATTGCATCAGGAATTCCTTTAGCGACTCCCCAGCCCAAACTCTTCAGCCTCAACATTCCTGGTACAATCACCGCAGGTGACTCTGCTCCGACAACACAGCCCAACAGCAAGCCAGTCAAGAAATCAAAGTTGAATAGAAACATCGACAAGAAAGCAACAACTACTGCTTCTGTTGATGCTGGGAGAAACCCTAATCTTAATGCTACTGTTCCTTGTTGTGCTAGCTTTTCTCGGTCTAACCCAAGTCCTGCTTTCATCAAGATAATCGTAACTGCAACTAAGCGTAAGTCGTCAGCTGCATTTAAAACTTCAGGACTAATAAAATCTGCAAATTGCGGACCGATCGCAATCCCGATTAGGATCATACCAATGAGGGGCGGCGCTCCTAATCGTTGGGCAAGTTGACCTGCAAAAAACCCCATTGATAAAATCCACAGTGCGCTAGCTAACACTTCTCTCTCCTTCGTAAAGTACAGCAACGGTGGTGTTGCCAAAAGGAGTAACAGAAGCGTTAACAGCAACAGCCCTACCCTCTGGCAAGCCAGAATAGTAGGAGCCATCAGCCTTAATATTAGGCAGTTAGGGTGAGCTCCATCACCCAATTTAGAAGCAAGAATAACACATTTTTGAATTTAGACGTAAAACCAGTTACTCCTGTCGCACTCCACCTAAAACTGGTTGTACTTCAGAACCGGAAAAAGGATCTGTACCACCAACCCAGTTGAAGTCACTGATTCTCAAAGTGAGAGATCCTAACTCTAGAGTTGGATTGTAGCGGAGGACAATTCCGTAAGTACGGCGACTGTATTCGAGAACGTAGTCAGTACTGAGATCTCGACCTGTATTTACATTAATTGAAGTCTGCACGCCAAGGCGAAATGGTCCATAAATTTGCTGTGTAATTCCTACTGACAAAACGCTCCTATCAGCCGCACGATCAAATAAAAATGGTGATGTACCACCTCGTATGCCTTGGGAGTAAGCAATATTGAAGCCAGTATAGTCCAAAAATGGTCGAGAGAAATGACCAAACTGCCCTTGGATACCAACTGTTCCAGTTAATAACGTTTGTTGGTCGCCACTACTATAAAAACTCGCGTCACCGCGCACACCAGCGTACAATTGCACATAGGGTACTACTGGTGTTGGTGTATAACGTAATCCTTCGTTTGCAGTTGCAGGTAACGGAGTTCCTCGCCAGAGTAAGAATCCACGACTAAGTGCCGCACTACCTTGCAAGCGACCTAGAGAAACTCGATTGTTATCGCGAATCGGTTCGAGTAAATCGATGCGATCAGTGTTTGCTGTAATGTATTGTGCTCCAGCTTGATAGCTTAAATTAAATCCGGTGTCTCCTAAAGGAATGACTGGAGAAGCCACAATGCCACCAAGACTACTACGGACTGTTTGATAGCCCAAGGAACCGTTGTACAAGCGATCGCGGTAGCTGTATTCAAGTGTTAATCTGTGGGGTATTTCAAGAATATTGAGGGGAGTACGCAACCGTAAACTAGCGCGTAAGTTATCTCCAATATCCGTTAACCCTGGCAGAACTGCCAAGCCCGTGAGTGTTGTTTGTGGTCCTAAAGTAGCATCTAAGCTACCGCGTATACCAAATAAATCAGGGCTAAAGATATTTCCGCCACTTTCGGTAATGGCTTGTTGCACAAAAACTTGGGGAGTGACGCTGACACGTACTGCTTCACTATCAATCACATTGAAACTGCGTTCAACAAACAATCCTCCACGATCTTCGCTATCGTAGCCTAAGTTGACTAAGCCTGGAGTCACTTGCCGTTGTCTGCGGTCAATAACTTGTTCGTTGCGTGGAATCGGGATTGATAAACCTTGGTCAAAAACTAAGCGCTGTCCTGTTGTCCTAATCCGATCGCGCGAGGGTGTCTCGCGTGTCAGTGTCATTGTATCAGCACGTAACTCTAACTCTGGAGGGGAAAATGGATCGTTTGTGATGCGGACATTCGTTGCTTGCCAACCTTCAGGATCAAAATTAATCGTGTCAGCTTCAACGCGCAAGCGGCGGATTTCTCCTCCTTGTTGTGGTGAAGCTACAGAACCAGTACCAATGTTAATACCACCAGGACTTGTAACTTGTTGTAGCGGTTGATTTGCCGTGATACGATCGCTTAATGGTTGTGGCGCGACTCCCCCAGCAGTGACATCTGTTGGTAATGGTGTAAAATCTTCTCTAGCAGTAGGAATAAAAACTTCTCCACTTGCATTGAGTACATTTCCTGTATCTTGAACCAGATTGTAAGTAAAGCGATCGCCACGAATTATTTGTTGTCCGCGTGTCAAAGCAACATTACCTTCGCCGACGCCGATTAAATTTTCTAAATTCACTTGCAGGCGATCGGCATCTAACACAGTGCCATCATATCGTAAAAGAACATCACCTTCGGCGGTGACAATTTGCCGCTGCGTATCGTATTCTTGGTAGTTTGAATTGAGTTCAACAACGCGATCGCGAACCCTAGGGGCTTGCTGAGGCAGAGGTTGACTTGGTGAGTATGGTATTGTTTGGGCTGATTCTGGTGCTGTTGGTGCTGGCGCACTAAAATCTAGTGTTGGTAAATTGTTATCACTATCTTCTGGTAGCTGTGCGGTTGTTTCGGTCGCAAATTTTTTTAACTTAGCGATTGTATGGCTGTTTCCATTGCTGACATTCAAAGATGGAATTGCACTAGAAGACGCTTCTACAACAGTGCTATTTTGCTCAACAGGATAACCAATAGAAATCGCTTCGCCCAAGAGTGTAGCGTCTTTAGCTGCACTAACTTGGGATTGCACCGAAGATAATGACTGACGATGAGAAGAAATTGCCGTAGACGGCAGAACAATGTGATGCGGTTTAGGAGGCGGTGCTGCATGAGTCATATTTCAGTCACAATAAGCAAGACAGCCTGGCGCATGACCTCAACCGCACTTCTAACCAAATACCAGTAGCAGACATTAACTGAACTGCTGCTTGGTCTACGGCATCTTGTAGGGTTTGGTTATTCGAGATCCCGCCGACCAGGGTTACGTGCAGGGTCATTGGACAAAAAGCCAAAGACAAATATACCAACGAAGAAGGTGACAACAACATACACAACAATTTTAAGAGTCAACATAGAAATATCTCCAAGCGGTATGAGAAGCTAAAGGAAACTGCGACTTAAATTTGCAGATAGTCCTTATCATCATACCCAAATGTTGTCCTTTTTTAGTTGAGATCGAGTTGACTACCTGCAGACTTTGACGCGAGTTTGATGTTAAGGTTTCACTAGAATCGCGATTGCCATAGTAACTCAGTTATTCTGTAAGCCGAAAGGGCGATCGCTGAATTCGCCATAAAGTATTAATAGTTGCCAACTTCAGGCAGAAGTGGTTAAACAATAGCCATAACTGAACACATAATCTCTGCCATCTTATGCAACCAATCCATACATTCAACGTTTCTCCAGCTTTGCCGCCTCATCTAGAAAAATTGCGGCAACTAGCCTATAACATTCACTGGGACTGGAACACTGAAGCGAAAGATTTGTTCCGCCGCTTAGATCTAGACTTATGGGAATCGAGTCATCACAATCCTGTTTTAATGTTAGGAACAATTAGTCAAACGCGACTGCAAGAAGTTGTGGAAGACGAAGGTTTTTTAGCGCAGATGGATCGGGCGGCGCGTCAGTTAGATGAATATTTGCAAGATGGAACTTGGTATGGAAGAAATCGCACTCAAGACTCAGAGTGTTATGCGTATTTTTCCGCAGAATTCGGATTAGTTGATTGCTTACCGATCTATTCTGGGGGTTTGGGTGTTTTAGCAGGCGATCACCTTAAATCAGCTAGCGATCTAGGATTACCACTCGTAGGAGTCGGTTTACTGTACCAGCAAGGCTATTTTGCGCAGTATCTTAACCCTGATGGCTGGCAACAAGAACGCTACCCGATTAATGATTTCTACAATATGCCATTGCATTTAGAACGCAATGCTGATGGTTCAGAATTACACATTGCCGTTCCTTATCCTGGACGTCATGTTTATGCCAGGGTATGGCGCGTGCAAGTTGGCAGAAACCCGCTTTACTTGCTTGATACAAATATTGAGCCTAATAATCCCTACGATCACGACATCACCGATCAGCTATACGGTGGTGACATTGATATGCGCATCCACCAAGAAATTATGTTGGGGATTGGCGGTGTTTTGATGCTTAAGGCATTGGGATACAAAGTGACAGCATACCACATGAATGAGGGTCACTCAGCTTTTCTGACGTTGGAACGGATGCGTGGCTTAATTCAAGAAGAAGGGCTAGATTATGCCACAGCAAGGCAAGTTGTTGTTTCAAGTAATATCTTTACAACTCACACTCCTGTACCAGCAGGAATTGACTTGTTTCCACCCGATAAAGTTTTGTACTACTTAGGACACTATGCCGATATTTTTGGATTATCTAAAGATCAATTTTTAGGACTAGGGAGAGAAAACACGGGTGATTTGACAGCACCCTTTAGTATGGCAGTTTTAGCCCTGAAAATGGCAACGTTTGCCAATGGTGTGGCGCAATTGCATGGTGTCGTGTCGCGTGAGATGTTTCAGGGTTTGTGGCGCAATCTACCTGAAGATGAAGTTCCGATTACCGCAATTACGAATGGTGTTCATGCGCGTAGTTGTGTTGCTAAATCAACGCAAGAATTATACGATCGCTACCTAGGTCCTACTTGGTCATCTGCACCAACCGATCATCAACTCTGGGAACGTGTTGAGGCAATTCCAGACGAAGAGTTATGGCGCAACCACGAGCGCTGTAAGGTAGAGATGATTGTCGCAGTGCGCGAACACTTAGTCAAGCATTTGCGCGATCGCGGTGCTTCGCCTCAAGAAATCGCTTCTTCACAGGAAGTTCTCGACCCGTCAACTTTAACAATTGGCTTTGCCAGACGCTTTGCAACTTATAAGCGGGCGACATTGTGGATGCGAGATATTGAAAGAATCAAGCGCATTCTCACGGCAAAAGACCGCAAGGTACAATTTGTCATTGCCGGTAAAGCCCATCCAAAAGATATCCCAGGTAAAGAACTGATCCGCGATATTAACCACTTTATTCAAGAACATGGCGTGGAAAAGCAAGTCGTATTTGTCCCCAACTATGATATTCACATTGCTCGTTTACTTGTTGCTGGTTCTGATGTTTGGCTAAATACACCACGTCGCCCTAGAGAAGCTTCGGGTACAAGTGGGATGAAGGCGGCGATGAATGGGTTGCTTAACTTGAGTGTTCTTGATGGTTGGTGGGATGAAGCTGATTATGTCCGCACAGGTTGGGCGATTGGACACGGCGAATCTTACGACGATCCTCACTACCAAGATGAAGTCGAAGCCAACGCTTTTTATGAGTTACTCGAAAAAGAAGTTGTCCCCTTGTTCTATCAGCGCGATCCTGATAGGCTACCGCGTTCGTGGACTGCCAAAATGAAAGCCGCAATTCGTTACAACTGTCCATTTTTTAACACAGCGCGGATGGTACGCGACTATGCCACTAAAGCTTATTTTCCCGCAAGCGATCGCTACCATACTTTGTCTGTTAACAACTACACTCCTGCACGAGAATTAGCACAGTGGAAAGTTAATCTCCTCGAGCGCTGGTTTAATATCAAAATTGCCAATGTTGATATCGCTGCGGGGTCTGATGTCCAAGTCAATCAAAATATCGCGGTGAAAGCCCAAGTTGATTTGGCTAATCTTTTGCCAGAGGATGTGCAGGTAGAACTTTATCAAGGTGCAGTTGATGCTAGTGGCGAAATTGTTAACGGGATTGCGCAAGAAATGGACTACCAAGGTCGCGATCAGCAAGGTTATAGCATTTACACTGGCACGATTACTTACACAACTTCTGGCTTACAGGGTTTATCGTTGCGCGTCTTACCGAAGCATACTCTGCTTTCGAGTCCGTATGAGCCTAGGGTAATTATGTGGGCAAGTTAGTCGTTACTTTCATCGGTACGACAATGTAACCTGTTGTGCGATCGCCAAGGACAATATTTCGTTCGGTTCCCCAGTACCACCAATAGGCTGCTACATAAGCACAGATGAGGCTATCAAGTTTGTCTTCAAGTGCTTTGAGGGCAGTTCCGGTACTGGGGATTTCTTGAGGAAACGAACTACATAGACCTAGAGGAGGAAATAGTGTCGGGAGGATTGTAAGAATGTATTGATGAAGTTTGATGAGTTCTACACGGCGATCGCTCAAGCGCCCTTTTTTGTATTTGAGGATGCGGTTTAAATCGAATAAATGAATAATTGCAGGGTGTGGGAAAACTTCGATTTGGTATCTTCCTAGTATTTTAGGTTTGATCTGTGGGGCGTGGGTGAATCCTCGTGCTTCGAGTTCTAAGCCGAAGTTGATAGTACGTTGGGCGAAGGCTAAACTTTGATTTGCTGGGTAGCATCCTGCGTGGTATTTACCAAAGTACTTGTGCGTGAGTTTGTCAGGTAATCGCGTTCCTGTGATGTTGGGGATTAGTGTAGGGGCGTCTACAGCTATGATTGCTGGTGCGTTGAGTTCTACTTTGGTATCAATCCAAGTGAAAATGTCGGCGATCGCCTCTTTTCTATCTAAATCTACAAGTTGTAACTCGTTATCTTGCCACTCTAAGCAACATAAGCCACTTGGTTGCGATCGCCACCCAAAATCAATACCGATAAATTTCATCGTGTTGCTATTAACACCGCTTTGACCCATCATGTTAAACCGTCAGAAAAGAGCTAATTCGGTTGAAACCGCAGCTACACAAACAAAATCTAACTTCATAGATTTCTATAACCCTGACTTTTCGTTATTCCATGGAGGTAGAAAGAGTTTATTAAGCCGTGACTTTAGTCGCCAGTGTCCTTAGTCTCGTGACTTGGTTAATCAATAGTTGTCTTTAGTCGCGATTTCTTCTAAGTTTTCTAGCCGCATTTCCAACATCTTCATACGCCCTGCTTGAGCTGATAGCTCCTTTTTCTCTTTGTCTTGAGAATCTTTGGAGTCTTTAACTAAAGCAACTGTAGCTGCACCAGCCGCAATTGGTAAAGCAGCCATAGCAACGGGGTTACCACGACCAAAAACACCGACAATCGCCATCATAGGAATTGCACTACCCCAGATAGCAACGATTGTTAACTTAGAGGCAATATTGAGGTTTTTCATTTGCTCTTCCTTGTAGTTTTCTATTGTTGCAGTAAATTAATCCACCCGCGTCCGTTTTCCCCCTCTAGCAAAGGAGCATTGTGAAACGCCACAATCTGCCAGTTGTCTTCTCGCTTCTGCATCACGGTGGTTATAATTCCTTCCAGTTTCTTGTCTGGGCGACTCGTCAGATAAGATTGACTCTTGAGATGCACCACGGCAATTTCTGGAGCCAGGAAGCGAATTTTGGCGACATCTAGTAGGATACCTACCTGGTTGAGATTTCCTCCGAGAGAGCTTTGGCGATCGCCATCGTAAAGCTCTTGGTGTGTGCGGGCATTGGCTTCTCTTGTATAGTTTGGTATGAATGTACCGTTGATAACGATGTAGTCGTGCTCTGGAGCGAACGCAGAAGCGAACTGAGCGCCGTTTTGGGTGTTTTGTCCGTCTTGCATCTTTTGAACAACTTGGCGAATAGCAGCCGTCTCTTGTTGCTGAGTGGATGTCAGCGCTCTACAAGTCATTGTTGCTTCTGTAGGGTTATGATGCTGATCGTGCTGCAAACATTGATTAGGAATGGTGGCTACTGCAAGTGACTGAAGCGTAGATAAAAGCGTAGTGCTTACTGCTACTCCTATAAGAGAAAAGCTCATTTGGGTAATTGTGGGCGTCATAATGACTCCTTTAAATAGATTTGCTGTTGTAACTGTGGTGTTCTCGACGAAATGGATGACTACCCCTAGTGTTCTGAAATGTGGTTTATCTGCTTGGGCGCAACTTTTGCCACAACAAATTTGCAATTCCAGAAGCGATCGTTTCTATATCCATCGATCCAATCCGAGTATTATGAAATGCAACAAAGTGCCATTTACCTTCACTTTTCCTGGCAACTAAGGTTTGGATTGATTTTCGTCTAGGAATTGAAGCATCTGACTGCCAAGACATTAGAGTTCCGCCAGTTGTATGTACTAAGGCAACTTCAGAACTCAAAAATCGCATACTGTCAATTTGTCCCTTTAAGTGCGTTCCCTTTAAAAATGTGTCGAAGAGTTGTTGGTGTTGTTTGGCGATCGCCGCGCGCCCTTTTTTGCGAGAGCCATTGAAAGCAACATAATCTGCATCTTCCTCATATAGCTCACCATATGCCTCACCAGCACCTTGGTTCCAGCTATTTACCAGTTGCTCAAAGAGCGCACAGATAGCAGCCTCATCAGCTGGATTCGAGGTTAGAGATTGGGAAGCTTGTGTAGAATATTCATTCATCATACATTTCTCCCAATATATTGTGCTGAGGTGACAAACCGACATTCAGACAACGATCTTCTTGTACCAGTGGTAAACTCTTAGCAAGTATATATTTAACTAAATAAATAATTTAATTGCTAAGATAATTAGATGCTAAACAAATTGGCGAAATATGTCAACAGATTTAATGAAACGTGACGAGTTGCTCAGTGCGCTTGACCAAGAGATGCGAAAGCTCAGCGCTCAGTCAGTACTATTTAGTCAAGCAGTTGCTGAACATCTGGGAATTAATAGCACCGATCTAGAATGTCTAGATATTATTAACATGTCATCCCCAATCACTGCTGGACGACTAGCTGATCTGACAGGGCTTACCACTGGCGCAATCACTGGTGTGATTGATCGACTTGAGAAAGTTGGCTATGTACGGCGCGAGCGAGATCCTAGCGATCGGCGTCGAGTCATTATTCAACCGCTTCCAGAAGCTGTGCAAAAGATCTCTCCACTTTTTGACTCCATGGCGCAGGCGATGAGCGAGCTGTATTCAAGTTATAGCGATCAAGAAATTGCCCTAATCCTTGAGTTTGCCACTCGTTCCAATTCAATCGTTCTTGAGGAAATTGCTAAGCTACAGGGAAAAGAGGAAGCAGGGTAGAATTGATAATTATTTTTTATTCGTACATATAAGTAGGGCATTTGTTCTCTCAAGCCATAGGCTTAACACTCGGCAGATAGATAAAATTACTATTTCATATATACAAGCGGAGTGAGCGTAATATTATGAATCTCAATCTTTTAGAAGCAAAAATTAAAAAAGTAGATTCAGAAGATCAAATATTAATCCTTAACGGAGTAACTTGGCAGCAATACGAAGCATTCTTAGACATTATCGGTGATAATTTTCCTGGCTTACACATTACCTATCTCGAAGGAACCTTACAGTTCATGTCCCCTGGACGCAAGCACGAGTTTACTAAAAAAATCATTGCTAATCTTTTGGAAGCATATCTACAAGAAACACGGATTCGATACTATCCATTAGGTTCTACTACTTTTCGTAAAGCAGCCGTAGCAAGAGGAATCGAACCTGATGAATGTTACTGTATTGGTTCAGATAAAGAATTTCCTGATTTAGCAATTGAAGTTGTTGTGACTAGCGGTGGAGTTGATAGTTTAAAGGTTTATCAAGGTTTAGGAGTTTCTGAAGTTTGGTTTTGGGAAGATGAGCTTTTACTGTATCAACTACAAGGTGAAATGTATGTTCCCATTACAACTAGTAATTTATTACCAAATCTCGATATAAAGTTGCTCGTTAGTTACATTAAGTCGTCAGAAACATCAGATGCAGTTTGGCAATTTAGAGAAAAACTTCGGCAACAGATTTCATCTTGAATGTGATATGGCTTTTAGGCAGGCAAGATGCCTACTTCACATCTAAAATTAATTTGATCGACTTAGATCAAATCCGGTTAATTACTGACAATTAAAGCCATGAGTGATTAGTAAGTAGTCACTAGCCACTAGCACCTCAATCATAGCTTGGTTATTCAACCGGAGATGATATTAGAATTGATAACGAATTTCTCCTCGAACTATCTGATCGTTAAAATTCTCACGCCCAATTATAGTTTCATAATCAATTGAACCCAGTGCATTCTCAGAAAATACGACTTGTGCACCAATACCTAATTTGATGTAATCGCGATCGCGATCGCCTACAGTTGTTCGCATCGGAATTCCTGGTTGGGTAACAAATTCAGTTACAATTTCTCGATTATTGTCGGCTAATTCGCGTTCGTAGCTGGCGCGGATATTAGGGATAACTATACCAACATCTGTGTTAAAAGCAACTGCTGCTTGCGCACCGGCACTTAGGATAAAAGATTCTGCATCTTGATCGCGCACTTGCATATTCAAGCTACCAGCATTGTTTTCTGTGTAACCGTCGATATTAATGCGATCGTATTTTAAGCCGATTGTAGGACCGTAGGCAAAGTTTCCTGAGCGAATCACATAGCCACTATTAACACCTGCTGAGAACTGATTACCATTTGTATCTGCCCTAGCTGTACGATTATAAAAGTTGGTTTGGCGTGTGATATCCAAGTTGTTGTCACCATAACTGAGAACAGCATCAGTGTAAAAGTTATTCTGAACGAAGTTGCCATACGCTGAAACAGCATAGCCATCAATGTTGATATCTCCTAAGTTATTGCTTAAATCAATATCGCTATTGAGATATCCCAAAGCAATGCCAAGCGCTAGGTTATCCGTAACGCGATAGTCTACACCCGCAGTGATGTTTGTATTAATAAAGTCGTAGCCAGGTTCGCGATTTGTGGTGTCGCGATCGCCAAAATTGACATTGCCGTTAAGAAATACACCCAAACGTCCATCAGTAGAAGTTTGAATACCACGTAGTGCTGATAAACGCCCATCAATGTGTTGTCCGTGTCTTTTCGCAATACTCAAGGCAACATCAGCTTGGGGAATAATTGCTTGTGGTGCGAGAATTACAGCAGTAGCGTATTCACTAATAATCTGATGACCACGGGCTGATGGATGAATACCATCCCAGAATAAAAATTCATCAGGGTTTGTACAGTTTGGGTTGCCAAGACAGCGATCGCTAATGTTCGTCAAACCATACGTCAGCGGATCTGTCACTACTTCGCCAAATAAAGCATTGATATCAAGCGGAATAATATTAACGTCACGATTAGCGGCTAATCCTTGAAGTGCAGTATTTAA
Source organism: Gloeocapsopsis sp. IPPAS B-1203 (assembly GCF_002749975.1). Lineage (NCBI taxonomy): Bacteria > Bacillati > Cyanobacteriota > Cyanophyceae > Chroococcidiopsidales > Chroococcidiopsidaceae > Gloeocapsopsis > Gloeocapsopsis sp. IPPAS B-1203. Next base: position 270,886 of record NZ_PEIG01000002.1, read on the forward strand.
ATTTGCGTTATGACTATTTGTTATGGCTGTAAGTGCTGCTGCGGTTGGTAAAACCCGCTCTTGTGGAGTACTTCCTAAATCAGCTAAGTTAGGTACAATTAAATTACGCGCACCAGCGTCAATTAGCGTTGTTAAGGCATCAGACAGATTATTAACTACAGCTTGTGTATCAGTTGTTCGTAATTGTGGTGGCAAAATTATATAATCATTCGCCCCAGCCCACAAAAAATATAGTGCGTCAGGGCTAGGAGTTCCTGCAGTAGCAAGAAAAGTATTTAATTGTGTGGATAATGATGGTAGCTGTACGCCTATCAAGAAATTGAGGGCATTGGTATCTCCCGATGTTGTTCCTGCAAAACCATAGTTATTAGTTGCATCAACAAGTATGCCTAACTCAGTTCCTAATATTTCTACAGAAACCGGACCATTAGATAATCGCCCGTTAAAATAGGGTGGACTCGGTGGAAATAGCCCACCTGTAAGTTGAAATAAGTTGCCATCATCGACTAAGCTATCACCAAAAATATAAAATTCTTCATATGTCTGTGCAGACGCCTTGAAAGGCAACATCGCAAAAACAAATAATGCGAGTGCCACAATTTTTTTCATAATTTATCAATCACATTTCTCTCATACTTAATTAAGTCCTTACCATAAATTTTGCTGTTCCTAATATTCAGTAACATTTTTTTAGGTTGTTGATTATTTGCTATGACCAATTACCCATTACCTATTACCAAAATGACTTAATCTTGTTGATGAGCAAATTGATAAGCTCCTCGTAACGATAAGGCGATCGCACATCCTAATAAAATCGGTATGCTGTACCACGGAAACTGTGATAGTGGTAAATAAGCAGCGGCTCGTAGTCCAGTACTTGTGTAGGTAAGAGGTAGAAGGTAAACAATCACTTTCATCCCGATGGGTAAAGTCGTAGGATCAAAAAATGTTGCTCCTAAAAAAGACATCGGAATAATTAAAAAATTGTTATATAGCCCAACACTTTCGAGCGATCGCACATTTAACCCAACAATGACGCCCAAACCTGAAAACACGGCACAGTTCAGCACTAGCACCAGTAAAAATAAGGGATTAAGAAAACTCCAGATTCTACCAGTAAACACAATTGCTACCAAAATCACTGCACCAGACGTCATCAACCCACGCACAATACCTGCAAGCATTTTACCGATATGCAACGCCAGAGGATGAACCGGAACAAGCAGCATCTCTTCAAAAGTTTTAGTAAACAAGCGATCGCCACAAATTGAGAACGTGGTGCCACCAAAACCAATTGTCATCGATGATAACGCCACCATTCCTGGCAAGATAAACTCTAAATAACTATTACCAATCGCTGGCTGTGGCAAAGAGCTACCCAAACCCAACCCAAAAGCTAAAATATAAATCAGTGGTGCAACAAGTCCAGAAGCGGCAACTTGGGTAATGCGTACGCGCAAATCTAACCAGTCTCCCCAAAATACTGTCAGGCTATCTGCAAGGAGCGATCGCCACTGAGATTGATTTGTACTACCGTGTTGTCGTGAGCTTTGATTCACTGTTTTTTAAACAAAAATTGTGTTAATTAATTTACATCTAATCTCAATATGCTGCATCTAGCAGAATCATCGTACCTGTCGCTACGATCAAATCTGACCAAAACTATCTATTTGTAATTCGCTTAACTGAGCAAAGATGAAACGCAAAACTATCAAAGACACCGCAACTAAATCGCCTAGCTTTTTATCCGCAGCTTTTAATTACACCTCAATTTTTGTATTAGCAGGAGTATTTATTTTAGGAATTGGGATTGGTATCGCTTTTAGTTCTACCGCAACGCTTAGCCCTTCTAATGTGGCTTCTAGAGATTTTATCGATCAAAGTGCGCCTAATCCTGAACTCTGCGTTCAATATGGAGCTAGTGCAATGGTAATGGACACGCGCCTATTTGTATCGCTCAATCCCTTCAATGTCTATGTTGCACAGCCGAGTTTGCGCCCTGGATGTGTCATGCGTTCCAACAACTGGTCAATATTAGAACAGCGCCGATTGATCTCCTCGCAGCAAGTACGCGATTGTAAGAACAGAATGAATACATTTGCTTTTACAGGAGACTTGGGCAGTTCACCCGAAATTAACTGTGTTTATCAGAATGATTCGGCAAGGAACTTCTATCTCAATCAACCTGGCGCAGTTGCACCACGAGAAACAGAAAGATTCTAAGTGGTCGATGGAATAACAGATCATTTTTTGCATTGGTAGCGCTCAAAGTTTTAGGAGATCTTGAGTTAAGCGAATTTGGACAATTTTGCCAGGTTCTATGATTGCTGAGTTCGTGGTAGTTACTTGATCTACCGCATCAAGAACACCTGATTGGGCTGCCAAAGGTAGATTTTGACCTTGAAGCGCGATCGCTTGAGCAACAAAGCGGCTACCACGATTATCAGTTTCAAATTGTCCAATAATTGCCGTACCAGCAGGGGCAATTAAGTTATCGATAACGACACTTTGAGCATTAAGATTGCGATTGCGAATATCTTCTGCTAGTACCATTTCTGCTTGTTGAGGAACGCCTACTTTAAGCGGTAGTGGTGACTCACCAGCGTAGCGGAGATTAAGTCTTGTACCCGCTAGCAACAATACATTAGGCGACTGTCTATTTGACCTCGTATTGGATAAAGTATTGGCTGCAGGAACTACGATATTACTACTGCTGGGAGTCGTTGCTTGAGGTGGGGTATTTGTTTGAGATGGTACTGGCGTAGGTACAGTTGTGGGTAACGGTTGTCCGAATTCAATGATTGGTTCGTTTGGTACAGAACTTGTAGTAGGAGATGGTAGTGGCGGCACACTGACAACAGGTTGTTGTGGGCTAGGAGGCGTTGCTGGAGGTAAATTAGTAGGCAGTGCAGGAGTTTGACGCGCAATCTGTGGACGCAATACCCAGCGATCGCCTTTTGCTGATTGAATGGTTCGCTGTAACTGCACCATTTGTCCTGTGTTTAAAACTGTATCAGGAGCAAGTTCTAAAACAATGCGAGTCACATTCTTGTCAAACTGAGAAACACGAACTTGACGTACTGCCCCAGAGTAATCTTGTTGTGTAGTCACTTTTCCTAGCTGAGTATTCGGTAAATCAACAACAATTCGTAACGGTTGCTCAAGTAAAAAGTAGTTGGGTGTCGTTTGGGCTTCTAGCGTAATCTCCAACTGATTTGTAGCAGGATCAAAACGCCAATTCGATAAAGTAGCACTAGGAGATACAGGTTTTGTCCCATTTTCCACAGCTACTATTGTCGCTAACCCCATTAAAGGTAGAAAACCCAGTCTATTTACCCAACGTCCGTTATCCAAATGTTCCCTGTTCATTTTCTCGGTTAGCTAGTTTGTCACTTTTGGATTTTAGATGGAATCTTTGAGTAAAAGGTGGCTAGTGACTAGTGATTAACAAAAGCGTAACGATACTGATAGTCTGGTTATTTAACTGGAGATGATATTAAAACATTACACGAGTGTCCCTTGACCCCTGCTATAGTTGCTAATCGCTTTTACTTAACTTATCTGCAATTCTTGTTGTTTCTGGCAAACGATATTTTGGCGTACACTGCAACACGTAATCAATTGCTGTTGGTAAGCTCACCCGATGACCACTGGAAATATACACTGGCTTTGTACCAATACGGGTGCGTAATGCTGCACCAATCGTTTCGCCTCGATGTTGTAAAGGTTGCCAACTTCCTTTGATATTCAGTACTTCTTGGTGTTTGCCAACTAACAAAGACTTCGCAACACCAATTGTGGGCATATCTAAAATTAACCCTAAGTGTGAAGCGATACCTAATCGACGCGGATGTGCAATCCCTTGACCATCGCAGAGAATTAAATCTGGTGTTATGTGAATTTTTGCTAAAGCATCAAGTAATGCAGGAATTTCCCGAAACGATAACAACCCTGGTATATAAGGAAATGACGTCTCACGACGAGCGATCGCATACTCTTGCAATTGCAAGTCAGGAAAACTCAACACCGCTACAGCAGCACGACTAATTGTCCCAGAGGCTTCAAATCCCATATCTACCCCAGCAACGTACTGCACAGGTTGAGGAATTTTATCGACAGTTATCACTTCTTTTGTTAATTTTTCTTGAAGCGCGATCGCCTCTTCTATAGTTAGACTCCAAGCATGATGTTGGGGAATTTTCATAAGTTAAGTACCCTATTATTGAGAGTTTTTGCTTCTCTTTTAAAGTATTTATAAAGTTTTGATTATATTCTCTGGATTTTTTACTGTCAGCGGCGATACTAATTGTAGTAGAAGTTAATTTCTAGTGTTTCCTTGTTAGTTCATTCTTTTGCGGTACTTTGATTGAAATAATTGACTGAACACCATTGCCTCAATCCTCTTATTAAAGATTAATTAAAAAATATGCAAGTTAGATTTGATGCTATTAATGGTTTCAAGTCGGGAGCTTTCTTGGCAGGTGGTATTGCACTTTTACTTGCAGCAGTTTTCTTCAAACCTTTTGCCATCGTTAATGCTGGTGAAAGAGGGGTTGTCATGCGCTTCGGTAAAGTTCAAGATACAGTTTTAGATGAAGGCATTCATCCAATTATGCCAGTGGTGACTACTGTTAGAAGTCTCAATGTACGGGTGCAAGAAAGTAGTTTTAATTCTGACGCAGCTTCTAAAGATTTACAGAAAGTGACTACAGAAATTTCGCTGAACTGGCATATTGATCCGGCAAGAGTCAATAAGGTTTATCAACAAGTTGGCAGTGAAGAACAAATCATTACTGGAATTATTACTCCGGCAGTATCAGAAGTCCTCAAGGCAGCTACTGCTAAAAAAACCGCTGAACAAATTATTACTGAAAGAACAGATCTCAAAGAAGAAATTGATAAACAACTTGAAAATCGCCTAGCCAATTATGGTGTTGTTGTTGATGATGTCTCGCTTGTGAATTTTGCCTTCTCGCCAGAGTTTAGTAAGGCAATTGAATCAAAACAAATTGCTGAACAAGAAGCAAAACAAGCAGAGTTTATTGCTTTAAGAGCATCTAAGGAGGCGATCGCCGAAGTCAACCGTGCCAAAGGACAAGCAGAAGCACAAAGACTGCAAAGACTAACACTAACCTCAGAACTCCTGCAAAAACAAGCAATAGAAAAGTGGGATGGTCGTTTTCCTACCGTAATGGGCGGTAACGGGACACTACCGTTGATTAATATCGATGCTGCTAGTGTAACGAGTCGCAAGTAATTCTGATTCTATCTGATAGCAGAGGGATCTCCCTAAAGCTTTTTGTAAAATATTTAACAGAAAGCAAAAGTAAATCGTACTACGGGAGAGCTAATGCACCATCCTGATTTTTCCAAATGGTTGACAACAGCATATTTGCTGGCATACCAAGCTGATGAAGACGAACCTGCTACCTCTACAGGGCGTAAAGGCTGGCGTCAACGACTGCAAGACAAGTTGAAACGTACTAGCTAGTAAGAAGACTAGAACAAACACAAGTTAGGTTAACGGATATTTCAACTCATCACTTCAAGAAAGATTCCCACAAATCTTACACTAGAGAAAATTCGTGAAGCTGAATCGAGTTGATTATTAATGAATGACCCGCTTCCTACTCGCACACCGAACATTCAAGCTGAACTTGCCAAAGAGCGTAACCGCGCGGCAGCTGAGCGTACTTTAATGGCATGGATTCGGACTTGTTTAGCACTAATCAGCTTTGGATTTGGGATTGATCGAATTGTCAGTGCTATTCGTAGCTTACAACCTGAAAGCTTCAATCCTGTACGATTTTCTCGGATTCTTGGTTTAGCTTTTGTTGCGTTAGGAACGTATGCCATGATTATGGCATCAATCGAGCATCGTCAAGAACTCAAGCGTATTCAACGTGAAGAAGATTATCTTTATAGATCGCGTCGTTCTCTAGGGTTAAGTGTCGCGATCGCACTCGTTTGTATTGGCATTATTGCGTTTATCGGAATTTTGTTTTAACAAGTGTCTCAGCAACCAACTAATATTACCAATGAACTTGCCAAACAACGCAATCGAGCGGCGGCGGAACGAACTTTGGTTAGTTGGATTCAAAATTGCTTGACGCTAATTGGTTTTGGTATTGCTTTTGATCGCATTTTCAACGCCGTAAATCAGACGTTTTCTAGAAATGATGCCACACTGAATGCACAAATAGCTCAGATTGTTGGCTTAAGCGCGATCGCACTCGGTATTTTTCTTTTAGTTTTAGCCATCATCAGCTACCTCAAAGATGTTCGTTCGATTGCACAATCTGACTATTTATACCGACCAATTCATACTTCGACTGCATTCGTCGTTACTGCAATTATTCTATTTGGGCTAGTGACTCTCGTTGCTATTTTTATGACTACAGTATTAATTTCTAAAATCCAAATTTTCTTACCAGCCTAAAATCTCTGCAACCTGAGTCCAAAAAGTCATCGGATTAAACGGCTTGGTAATGACGCCAGCAACTGCCATTTGAGCAAAGCGTTGGCGATCGCCTGGTAATGTTTTAGCTGTGAGCAGTACGATAGGAACAAAGCGGGTTGCTGCATTAGCTTGAATCTGTGTAAAAAACTCAAATCCATCCATATCGGGCATTGATACATCAAGAAGAATTGCATCTAAGAGTTCTGTTTGCGCTTTGAGTAATCCTTCTTGCCCTGATCCAGCTGTTACAGTTGTCCACCCAGCAAACTTTTCTAAGGATATTTGCACAATTCTACCAATGTCTTTGTCATCATCAACAATTAGAATGTGCTTGGTCATACATCTTGCTGCGCGATCGGTAGTGTGAAATAAAATGTACTTCCTTTTCCGAGTTCGCTATTTACCCAGATTTGCCCGCCGTGTTGCTCAACAATTCTTTTACAGATTGCCAATCCTAATCCAATGCCTCTTTTTTGTTGCGCATCTGAAATGTCTACCTGCTGGAACGGTTGGAAAATTGATTCAAGTTTGTCAATAGGAATACCACGCCCTCGATCCTCAACTTTAAAGTGAATATAAGGTACTGGTTTTGATTCTTGTAATTCTGCACTAAGCCAAACTGTACTACCTGCGGGTGAGAATTTAATTGCATTACTTAATAAATTAGTTAATGTTTGGACGATCGCATCGCCTGCTACCTGAATTTGAATTGTCGGAAATATCGTAGAAATTTTAATATTGGCTTCCTGAGCGATGGTTGCAGTACAAGCGATCGCTTGCGCAACGAGATCGGCAACTATGTGTGTTTCGATTGTGAGTGGAACTATACCAGATTCCAAGCGTTTGAGATTGAGAAGATCGTCTAGCAGCCGTACTAAGCGATCGCTGTTATTCACGGCAATTTGCAGTACTTCTTTCACTTGAAGCGGTTCGTCATCTAAAACACCCGCTGCTAGAATTCCTAAAGAACCACGAATTGCCGTCAGAGGCGTGCGCAGTTCGTGACTCACAATCGCGATAAATTCGTCTTTCATGCGAGTAATTTCATGGCGATCGCTAATATCCAAAATTTGAGTAATAAAATAAAGCGGCTGTTGCGCTGCTTTCACTAGGGAGACACTCAAGAGTGTCTGCACGACATCACCTTGCTTGCGTACGTATCTTTTTTCCATTTCGTAGCAGCGAATTTGATCTGTCAACAGCTGTTGTCGGTAGTCTGAATCTGCTTGGCGATCGTCAGGATGAGTAATATCGTCAGAAGTCAGTGCCAAAAGTTCCTCATCGGTATAGCCGACAATTTCACACAGCGTGCGATTCACTTTCAAAAAATGCCCTGTCGGTGATACTAATGCCATACCAATTGGCGCATCATCAAAAGCTTGGCGAAATCGTTGTTCACTTGCTTGTAGTGCTTGTTGTGCCTGATTGCGTTCAGTGAGATCGCGAATGACTACTAACACCTCATCAGTAGTGAGGGGCATAACTCGTCCTTCTTGCCAAAGCGACTGTCCATTGACTACAAGTGGAAACTCATATACTTGCATTTGTTTTGTAGACAAAGCTGCGGCTGCGGCTGCTAGTCTTTGGCGGGCAATGTCTGGTGGTAGCAGATCGCGAATATTGGTTCCAATCAATTTTGGTGAAGTCAAGATAGGAAACGCTGTCGTTGGTTTAACATCGAGATATGTACCATCTTGATGCATCCGAATAATCAAATCTGGTAATGCATTTAAAATCGCTCGATTCAGTACTTCACTTTCATGTAAAGCTGTTTCAATGCGTTTGCGTTCTGTAATATCAACTCCTACAGCAGCTACAATCCAGCAACCTTCAGTTTCATCCCAGCGTGAAGTTAAAATATCTGCAAGCCAACATTGCGAACCATCTTTACGCCGAAAGCGAAACTCAATTGTAATTGGCTGTTCTTGGCAGATAGCTGCAAACGCTTGTTCCATACTAGCTTGCAAGTCTTCTGGTGGAATTCGAGATGCCCACAATTGTGAAGTTAATTCCTCTGGAGTGTAGCCAACCATAGCTGTACAACCGGCAGAACAATAGTCAGTCTCAAAAGTTTGATCGGGGTAAAAGCGCAATCGAGCAATTGAGACTCCTGCCAAGTTGAGAATATCGTTGAGTTGGGCTTGAGATGCTTGCAGTTGTTGTTCGCGTTGCTTGCATTCGCTAATATCAAGGATGACTCCGTGCCAGCAGATATCGCCTCTGCGTTGTTCCGGCTGTGAACTTGTACGCAACCATTTGAGCTGACCAGAAGGTGTGATGCTACGCCACTCATAAGTAAAAGCTGTTTGTGTACTTTGAGTAACCTGTTTGAGATAGCCTGCGCGATCTTCTGGATGCATTTGCATTAGTATGATGCGGTTTGGTTGTGCCAAAAATTCTGCTGCACTAATTTCGTATACATTTTCAACCGCTGGATTAATATATTCAAAGTGCATCAAACCATCTGGTTTAATAACTGCCGAGTAGATGATTTCTGGTAGCGATTGAGCTAAATTTTGTAGGATTGGTTTTGGATGTTGCTCTCGCGGGCTGCGATTTTGAAATGTTGCCGCAGTGTTGAACTGTGCAATATGTCGAAAAGTATTAACGAGTTGTGCTACCGGCACTTTGTTGTTGAATGACCCAAACTGTCTTTGCGCGATCGCATCTGCTTGCACTACATACGGTGCTGGATTGATGAGCCAGTGCGTTGTGGCTATTGCGATTGCTGCTACTAAAAGTATGATGATTGCACACAACAATAAAGTATGCCGTTGGTTGACACGAACATTTTGCATCAATTCCAATTCGGGTACAGCAACAATAATCAACCAATCCAAACCGTATGCATTTTGATAAGGAAGTACGTGAATATAAGTGAGTTGCTCAGCGATCGCTAGCTGAGTTGAGTATTCCTGTAATTGATTAAGATTGCCAAAGCGCTTTAGGTGAGTTGTGATTGACTGAATCAAAGGTTCTGTTGTTGCTATATGGCTTTGTTCGCCTTGAGTCATTATTTCAGTTAATTCTGAGTCAGCAATTACTAGCCCAGATGTCTCTAAAATAATTGCTCTACCTCTTTCTATTTCTGACTGCTGCAAAAACTGATTAATTTGCTTCAGATTAAGGTCAATACTAAGCACACCCGTTAAACTACCTTCAGAGTCGTATACTGGTGTACTTGCAATTGCCTTTGGATGCGATAAATTCTTAGGATATACTGTTGTCCAAATCGGCTGTTTTGCTGCTACTGCATCCTGATACCAAGCAGCTTGCAGCACATTGGGGTTTGCGATTGTCTGCTGCACCTGGGTGCGAAAACCTTGATGATTAGTAGAGTAAATGAATTGCTTGTGATTTGGTTTAGGTACTTCGCTAATCACCGGAATTTGATCTTGATAACTTACCCCAATATACGAACCATCGGTTTTTGCAAATTGAATCGAATTAAAATTGTAAGTCGCAAATTGGTGCCAAAAGTAATGTCCAGTTTGCTCGAAATCTTGAATATCTAAAAGACCATTATGAATGACTGCCAGATTTCTGTGGTTTACTATTTGCGCTGTCTGCAAATAATTATCTAATTGCTGATAAATCCGCTCTCCTACTTCGTTGACTAACTTATTGCCTAAGTTGTGAATTGCTTGTTGTTCGCTGCGATAAATCAGGTAGCCTACCAACCCCGTAGCACCTAAAAGTTGAACTAGGAAGGGCAAACTTAGCAGTATTCCTACAGGAATTTTGGCAAGGCGTTGATGTACATGGTGCAGCGAATCAAACGACTTCATAACGGATATAAGCAGTATGTATTGCGTCCCCTTGCTTTTGCAGCATAAAGTGCTTGAGTCGCAATTGCAATTAATTCTTGAGCAGAGATATTAATTTGGGGAATTGTACCACTAATACCTAAACTGACGGTGATATATTGATGAGTGCAAGAAGGATGAGGAATCTGCAATTGAGCGATCGCTTGCTGAATGCGTTGGGCAACTTGTAGAGCTTGTTCGAGGCTAGTCTCTGGGAGGACAATAGCAAATTCGTCTCCTCCTAACCGCGCAACTAGATCGCGACCAGGTTTGATACAATCCCAAACAACATGAGTGACTCGTTGCAAACACGCATCTCCTACTTGATAGCCGTAGAGATCGTTGTAAGACTTGAAATAATCAATATCGTACGATATTAAACTTAAAGGAGCTTGTGCATCTGCAAGGCGCTGCCATTCTCGGTGGAGAAATCCATCAAAGTAGTGACGATTTGCAGCTTGCGTGAGTAAATCAATTGTTGCTTGCAACTGTCGAGTTTGCCGATGTTCTTTTTGATACTGTAGCAATTGTCGCTGAATACGCGATCGCTCAATGCGGGCAAGTGTGCGGGTAACGAGTTCTGGACCTGTAATTGGTTTAGCGATAAAATCATCGGCTCCCGCAGCAAATACTTGTTGAATTGAGGCACTATCTGTATGAGCAGTGATAATTAAAATCGGTAAATCGCTATAGTAAGCATCTTGCCGAACAACACGACATAGTTCAAGTCCGTTAAATGTGGGCATTTCCAAGTCCAACAACAGAACGTCAGGAACCGTAGTTGTGAGGGTTTGCCAAAAATGCTCGGGTTGATTTAATGTTGTAACTTGCAATCCCCACGGTTGTAATACTGCCATCAATGTCTGCAATGCTACAGGATCGTCATCCACAATCATGACTTTGGCATCAGTAGGTGTTGTTTGCGGCAATTGGGCGATCGCATCAAAAATTTCATCAATGGTTGCAGGTTGTAAAATGTAGCGATTCACTCCCAACCGAGCAACAGCAACTCGACTATCTAAACTATCTTGCGTTGTCAGAATCAAAATTGGAGTATTAGGAAATTGGATCTTTAATTCTTGCAGCAGCATTAGTCCGCGGTCTGGGACAACATGATTAAGACTCATAAAAATCACGCTGGGACTATCACCAACATGATGCAACACATCCGAGCGATCGCGTACAATTTCAATTTGCCATCCTCGATGGGGTGCGGCTTGCTGTAATTGTGCAATTAATGTGTCGTCGGCGATCGCCAACATCAACGGTTTCAAAGTTGGTATTAAGGCTATTGGTGGCTTAGCAATTTCCTGCTTTAGTTCCGCAAGTAGTTGAGCAAATTGCCTCTGTTGAGCTTCTTCCCAATTACATTCAATAAATAGATGTTCGATCTCTCGTGCTAAGTCTGAACCTTTAGCATATCCAAATGTGCCTAATCCACCTGCTAAGCGATGAGCTTCTTCTTTCGCTTGCTGGTGTTGAACTGAACTAAGGTTATGAATTGGCGATCGCGCTGCTGCTTCTAAAACATCAATTCGTTTTTCCAAAGAAGCTCTAAAGTCCCACATCACCTGCTCAATGGCAGCTATCTCTTTTTGGCAATTTTCTACTTTGGTTTGTTCTTTTTCTTTTTTTGGCGCAGCTTTCAATCGATATCCCAAGCGATACACTGTTTCAATCAATTCTTCTTGCATCCCTGCTGACTTCAGTTTCCGCCGCAAATCTTTAATCAAGTTTGTCACTGCAGCATCTGTTGGCGAGTCATCAATAGACCAAAGGTGATTGATAATACTACTACGGCTAAAAATTCGCTGTGGATGACGCAACAATAACTCTAGCAGGCTATATTCTTTGGGGCTGAGGATAATAACTTGTTGCAGATAGGTGACTTGAATAAGAGTAGGGTCAAGACATAGATTCCCCCATGTCAGAATAGGAGAAGTCTTAGAATTTCCCTGACGTCGCAACAGCGCTCTTACTCGTGCTAGAAAATGAGCCGAATCACAAGGTTTTATGAGGTAATCATCAGCACCTGCATTCAGCCCTGCAATAATATCTTCGTTTGCGTCTTTTGCTGTCAATATCAAGATGGGAGTTTGGCATCCTTGTTGACGTAGTCGCTGGCACACACTCAAGCCATCTAACTTTGGCAACATGATATCTAACAAAATAATGTCATACTCTCCTTGAACAGCGAGTTCCAAGGCAATTTGACCATCCAACGCAGTATCGACAGTGTAACGATGGGCGGTTAATGTCGTTGCTAGCGCCTGACTTAGTGACGGATCGTCTTCAACTAAAAGAATTTTCATGCAGGTTGGCAGGCAAGATGTCTACCTTACATTTCATACTTGATTTATTAATTAAAATAATACTCTGTGAATTTTAATACACACTAACTAGAGTTTTAGGAAGCTTTAGATTAATTTCCCAAATTAATTGGTATGCCATTAGTTACTAAAGAATTAAGTATTTTATCGATACTCGCAACCGATAGATCTGCAAGTGAAAATTCTTGTTTCACGTTAGTGTAATCTCGTTGCATAGAGTGAGTATAAGTAGGATCGTAGTGTGACTCTAATAGATCTTGAAACAATTCTGCCCATTGTTGCTGTGCGATCGCTTGATACCATTGCAATAATTTCTTTTTGCCATATCTTGCTTTCAAATAACCTAGCTTAGCTTGCAAAATCTCAGGATGAGTAACTAGATGAGGATATTGCTGTAAAAGAAATTGAACCCTTGCTGAGATTGGTACGTGAATTTCTACACAGTTGGCTTGTTTCATCTTCAGCCACAGCCATTGTGGCAAATAGACTTGTCCAATTTTATTACTTTCTGATTCTACCCATACAGGTAAACGCGAGTTGAAACTGTGGAGTTGTTGCACTAACAGAGATTCAAAATACTTTTGCGAAGGTTGGGCTACAGGTTTATCTTGCCATTCTTCACCTAGTAGTGAACCGCGATGATTCGCTAAATTCTCTAAATCGAGAACTTGTAAACCGCGCCGCTGCATCTGACGCAAGATATGAGTTTTTCCACTACCAGTTTTACCACAGAGAATTTGGTAAGTGAAATCAAGTGGTAATTTCTCTAATTGTTCGCGGACATAGGCGCGGTAAGTTTTGTAACCACCTTCAATGACAGTCACTCGCCACCCGATTTGTCCGAGTACCCAAGCCATGCTATTGGAACGCTGTCCCCCGCGCCAGCAGTAAACTAATGGACGATAATCTTTTTCTTTGTCAGCAAAGTGTTCGCGAAGATGTTGTGAAAGATTTTTGTAAACAAGTGCTGCACCAACTTTACGCGCTGTGAAAGGGGATACTTGTTTGTATATTGTTCCAACTTCGGCACGTTCTTCATTATTTAATACTGGTAAATTAATCGCCCCAGGAATATGGTCTTCGGTAAATTCTCCCTCGGAACGGACATCAATAATTTCACTATAAGTTTCTAACCAAGGTTGCTGAGTGTAAATAGGAGGAGAAGGCATTACAAATCAAGTGGTCTTTTGTTTGATTGTGCCATTTATAGGGAAGATAGTAGGGAGTGGTGTTGTTTGTTTAAGTGCGATCGCTTCATCTTTTTCTTTCCTAACGCAAAAGATACTCTTCACAGTCTTCCAGAATTGCCAAATTTAGGAACTACCATATCTATTGATAATATTTCTCATTTTGAGTTAAAGTAACCACTGGCGTTGTTAACAATCAATATGGCGATCGCGCTCTCAGAACAAGATTGGAATGACTTATGGAAACAAGGTAAGCAAAATGGTAGCCTCATTTGTCAGTCTGATGGCTGGGAAACGCTTGAGCAAGGCTATCTGCCATATTTAGGTAATGTACGCGAATGGCAAATGCCACTGCGGGAAGGGCTATGCATTGGAGTGTATGAGTACAACACGATTGATGATATTATCTGTATCTCGCAAAATTCTGGCTGCATTGATTCCTGCTTAAGCTTTTTTGTATCAGGTGATGTCAGAACAACGTTGCATGGCTTGACAGATTGTGTCGATGAAGTTGTTGGTCGTAATTATCTTAGTTGTTTTCCAAATGTACCTGAAACTGAGACATGGCAAGCAGGACAGCGCTTAATCAGAGTTCAAATCGCCTTAGATCCCTACAGTTTCTTTCACGGGTTGATGCTCGAACAGTTAACACAATTACCTGCTGAGGTGAGGGAAGTTGCAGCCAGTGGTGATATTAAACCCTACTATCGCTCAGGAATCACAACTCCTGAAATGGAAGTGGTGCTGCATCAAATTTTACATTGCCCTTACTCCGGCTTGAGCAAGCGGATGTATTTAGAAGGAAAAGCTTTAGAACTTTTGACGCTTCAGTTTAGTCAATTTGTGCAGAGCGATCGCATCTTAAAATCATCTACGTTACGTCCTGATGACATTGAACGAATTCACTACGCAAGAGAGATTCTGCTAGCGCGGTTACACGATCCGCCTTCATTGATTGAGCTAGCGCGGATTGTTGGTATAAACGATCACAAGCTTAAAATCGGCTTTCGCCACTGTTTTGGCACAACAGTATTTGGGTATTTGCATCATTGTCGCATGGAGCGATCGCGTCAATATTTAAAAGCCGGAGGAATGACGGTATCAGAAGTAGCAAAAGCTGTCGGTTTTGTCAACCGTGGTTATTTTGCCGCGTCGTTTCGCCGCAAATTTGGCGTGAATCCTGGAGATTATTTAAACCAAAAGCAAAAAACTCCGGCTAGCGATCGCCATTATAGCTTCACTTCCGGCAACGTCCAGTAAACTTCTTGAGAGACTTTCTCAGGTTTTCTGTTACTGGTGTGGGAAGCAATGGTGAATCAACTGAAGCGATTGATATTTCTAACAGGTGTCTTTTCTTTACTGATAGCTTATCCTAGTTGGGCAGAACAAACCGCAGTTCGTGGTAATCATGAAACACAAACGGCGCAAATTACTCCGTCTTCACAGTTACAAATTACGGAAGTTCGACTCAATCCAACAGATCAAGAACTCGAAATCATTTTAGAAACTGAGGGGGGTTCCGAACAGTTGCAGCCTGTCAGTCGTGTTGAAGGAAATAGCTATATTGCTGATATTCCTAATGCACAGTTGCAGTTGCGATCGGATAATGAATTTCGCGCCCAAAACCCAAGGAGTGATATTGCAGTTGTCACTGTAACAAATGTGACTTCAAATACCATCCGCGTGACAGTCACAGGTGCGACAACTCCGCCACAAGTTGCGTTATTTGATAGCGATGAAGGTTTGATCTTCTCTGTTACACCAACTACCTCGATTACTCAGACACCACAAGCGAGTGAAACTCCACCCGATCAAGATTCAATTGAACTGCTGGTAACAGGCGAACAAGATGGATATCGCATCCCAAATGCCACAACTGGAACTAGAACTGATACACCACTGCGCGATATTCCCCAATCAATTCAAGTCATTCCTCAAGAGGTTTTACAAGACCAACAAGTTACCCGACTCACCGATGCGCTGCGTAACGTCAGCGGAGTTGTACAAATCGGTGGTTTTGGCGGGACAACTGACCAGTTAAATATCAGGGGTTTTGATGCTTATGATATTCTCAGCGATGGTTTTCAAGTTATCCCTGGTTTTACAGAGACTGCTAATGTTGAACAAATAGAAGTTCTCAAAGGACCCGCCTCAATTTTATACGGACAGATATCACCAGGAGGAATAGTTAATTTAGTAACTAAAAAACCGTTGAGTGAGCCTTATTTTGCGACTGATTTGTCTATAGGCAGTTTTAGCTTTTACCGTCCTAGTATTGATATATCTGGACCTTTAAATCCTGAGAAAACATTACTATATCGCCTTAATATTGCTTACGAAAATGCTGGTAGTTTCCGTGATTTTGTAAATAGTGAGCGATTTTTCATTGAACCTGTTTTTGCTTGGGAAATTAGCGATCGCACTGACCTATCAATCAATCTCAGCTACGCTTATGATAATCGGACATTTGACCGTGGTGTAATTGCGTTTGGTGGAGGAATTGCTGATATTCCCATTAGTAGATTCTTAGGCGAACCAGATGACAATTCCGAAGTAGAAACTTTTGGTGTTGGTTATCGACTGGAACATCGTTTCAGTGAAAGCTTAACCCTACGCAATGCTTTTCAATTCATTTCAGATGATAGCTTGAATTACCGAGCCGAGCCGTTAGAACTTGATGAAGCTACTGGCGAACTGATACGAAATTACAGATCCAATGATACTTATGCTGAAACTTATGCTTTACAGACAGACATTGTTGGTAAGTTTGCGACAGGTTCAGTTCAACACACACTATTGTTTGGCTTTGATTTCTCTAGACAAACTTCAGATTACACCCGCAGTCAGCTACTACCAGAACTAACTCCACCAATTAATATATTTAACCCAGATTACAGTTTTCTTTCACCATTCAATCTTGCAGATCCAACAACGAGAGAGGGGTTTACAGAAACTTCTACTACTGACGAATTCGGTGTTTTTTTGCAAGACCAAATAGCATTTTCAGAGAATCTTAAGCTGCTAGTTGGTGGTCGTTTTGATATTGTAGATCAAGGTAGTTTCTTTCAGGAAGCAAATAGCAGTTCTGGTAGTGATTCTAGCAATTATGCCGAGGCTTTCAGTCCCAGAATTGGTATTGTTTATCAGCCAATTCAACCAATTTCACTTTATGCTAGTTATAGTCGCTCATTTCAACCAAATTTTGGTCAACGCGCTGATGGTTCATTGTTAGAGCCGGAACGCGGTACTCAATACGAAGTGGGTATCAAAGCTGATTTAAATAACCGGCTTTCAGCAACGTTAGCTGCTTACGAAATTACTAAAACTAATATTGCCACACCTGACCCTAACGATCCTGATTTTTCTATCCCGATTGGCGAACAAAAAAGTCGCGGAATTGAATTAGATATTGCTGGTGAAATTTTTCCTGGGTGGAATATCCTTGCTTCTTATGGTTACACCGATGCTGAAATTACACAAAGTAATGATTTACCAGTTAGTGCAACAGCAGCCTTAGTTCCCGAACATAAAGCTAGTCTTTGGACAACCTATGAACTTCAAGAGGGTAACTTGCAGGGTTTAGGCTTTGGTTTGGGATTGTTTTATGTTGCAGAAAGACCTTCTTATTTGGGTGACGATTATGTACTACCAAGTTATTTTCGCACTGACACAGCAATTTTCTACAAGCGAGACAATTGGAAAGCTGCTATTAACATTCAAAATTTATTTGATGTGACCTATTTCGACTCGATCAATTATGGCAGAGTTTCAGTAATTCCTGGTGCACCATTTACTGTAATTGGTTCATTTACAATCGAGTTCTAAAATGAACTTACAAAAGAAAATTTTAAAAACTCGTCATTTTCGCTCGTTTACGCTGGTGCTATTGTTCTTTTTGTCAGTTGTAGCTTGTAGCGCCCGTGGTGGATCTAATGCGCCGACTACAGAGTGTCGTATGGTTCAGCATTCGATGGGAGAAACCTGTGTTCCACTCAATCCGCAGCGCATCGTTGTTTTAGGGGGACTCGATAGCGCGATCGCTTTAGGAGTAAAACCTCTTGGTACTACCGACAGAATCGAACCATTCTTAACACCTTACCTCAATAACGAAGCTACACAATCAGTTGTGAATATTGGACTTTACGATACTGAACCCAATTTGGAAGCAATCTTAAAGCTTAAGCCTGACTTAATTTTAGGAATATCTTGGGAAATTGAAATCGGAACTTATCCGCTAATATCACAAATTGCACCTACTGTCGTGGTTGCGGTTGAAGCAGAAAAACAATGGAGAGAACCATTAAAAAAGTACGCCGAGGCTTTAGGGAAAACAGCAGAAGCAGAGAAAATACTTGCAAACTACAACGCCCGACTTGCAGAGTTCAAGGAAAAAATGGGCGATCAAACCACAGTCTCATTCATTCGTGTTTACTCGGATGGAGTTCCCTCATTTTATTTAAAAAGTTCCTTCGGTGGTTCAATTTTGGAAGATGCAGGGCTAAAACGTCCACCAGCACAAGATATCGAACCCAAAGGCGCAAATCAGCAACGGATTGATAAAGAAGTCATTTCGATTTTGGACGCTGATGTCATGTTTGTCTGGACTTATGGACATACTAGTGCGATCGCCCAAGAAGCACAAACCGCACTCAAACGCATAAAAACTGATCCTTTTTGGTTATCATTAAACGCTGTGCAACAAAACCGAGTATACGAAGTTCCTGCATCCTACTGGGCTGGCTTCGGTCCACTTGCCGCAAATCTCGTTGTTGACGATTTGTTTAAGTACTTTTTAGGAGAAAAATGAATTTCAGATTACGAAGGTAATCTTAGTATAATTAGCTGCGATTTTAGTTACCAAGCTTAATATTAAACTATATAGTCTCAAGAATATTTATGTAATTATGGTGCAAACAATTAAAGCTAGAGATATTACTCTCTACGAACTAGAAGAAATTGGTTTGCAACTCGTTCAAGATGCTAGCTTTTTTACAGAATGGCAAGAAGACTTACCTCCACTGACTGAAGCTGAAAAACAGGCTTTAGCAAGAGTTTGTAGCAACTACTTGAACTTGTCTAAGCGTCGTCCTATGTCAGAGGAGGCGGTAAAAATGGTAGTGCTATCTCCTCTCCCCGATTTAGCTGGGTTTTATCAATCACCTTTTGAAATTGAAACCGAAACTTCTATTGAAATTTCTGCTGAAGATGATGGTGTTGTTGTTAAAGGAATTGATGTTCTTGTAATACAAAAGCGGCTTTGGGTACTCGTTATTGAATCTAAAAGCACGAAATTTGCTGTCACAGTAGCTTTACCCCAAGCACTCGCCTATATGCTAGCTAACCCAAGCCCAGTAAACCCAACATTTGGCTTACTCGTTAATGGTAGGGAATTTATGTTTATCAAGCTGGTAATTCAAGAACACCTTATGTATGCACGCTCATACGCTTTATCAATCGAACGCGATCGCGAACGACACCAGATACTTAGCGTCTTAAAGTGCCTTGGTCAAATGATAAGTGCATAAGTTTGATGCTTTCCATCACATCTTTGCTTTATCTGACAATATTTAACAACAAAACCGAGATAAATTTGTATTTAATGAGCAATATGTGTTATCTTATTTAAGCTTGATTCTATTGCGGGCATAGTTTAGTGGTAAAACCATAGCCTTCCAAGCTATTGATGCGAGTTCGATTCTCGCTGCCCGCTTAAAGAGAGAAGCGCTGAAACTACTTACACAAAGTTGGTTTCAGCGCTTCTCTTTTTGTTTTTAAGCTTTGTGCTAAAGCTTAGTAATCTACCAAGGCTCTACCAAAAGTCTACCAAAGCAAAATGGTAGACTTTTAACAGTGGCTGTGCTGCTTTGTAACTCTGCAATACAAAATCTCTGATATCCTAAATTCAGTAATTGGGTAATGTATCCGTAAACCTTACAGTTTTGCGTATTTACCCTGATTTTTGATTTTTCTATTCCTGATTAAATTTGGAGTGTATAAAAAGTAAAAAAGCAGCACCTCTAAGACTTTTGACCGAGTTCAAGGGGGGGCTGCTTTTTGCTGTTGTACTTGCTGCTATTAGGACAGTGTACACATGAATAATACAACATTTCTCAATGGCATAACGGTTGTCAGCAACACAACCTCGCTAAATCTTGTTGCATTGCACACCTTCAGTTTTGTGGAGGTGCTGTAATGCAGGAATACAACCGTACTACTCAACCACGATTAACTGAAGTTACGAAATCTGAGCCATGCATTCACTGCGGTAAACCGGACTGGTGCTATCGATTAGGTGAATTGACAGTCTGCAAACGCGATGTTGAACCAGCAGACGGATGGCATCGTACTGAGAAGGCAGACCGTGATGGTTCTTACTTCTACGCGCCAAACATACCGCTAAAACCGATTAGAGCAGCGAGTAAACAAGAATTCTTCTATCCGGATCGCGAAGGCAATCAACTGCTGAAGGTGGTTCGCATCGATGACGGCAACGGTAAAAAATCTTTTGCTCAATATCACTGGAATGGCAAGCGCTGGTTAAAGGGATGTCCCCAAGAAATCCGATCGCGTATTCCGATTTACCGATATCAGCAGATCAAAAAAGCGATCGCTGCGGGGCGGACGATATTTTTTGTTGAAGGAGAGGGCGTTGCTGACGCGCTACACAAACTTGGACTTGCTGCAACGACAACTTTAGGTGGTTCAGGTAAATACCGCGCTTACGGGGGCTATTTAGACGACTTAAAGGGTGCAGATATAGTTTTATGCCCTGACCGCGATCAACCAGGCTTAAAGCACATGGAAATGGTCGCTGAGGAATTTCCTGATGCACGATGGTTATACGCGCCGCCAGGCGAGTTCTATTGGCAGAATTTAGTTCCTTCAAGCGGTTTAGATGTTTCAGATTGGATTTCTGACGGCGCAACTAAAGAAGACATTGTTAGTGCTATTAATACTAATAAAATTTCTTTACTCTCACACGCGTCCGCGCGTAAAATAAAAGAAGAAAAAAGTCAATATATTGACTCAAACAACCACCAATTAACGGTTCCAAGCGCTGACGAAGTTTACACACAAAAAGCACTCGATGCGCTTTACAGCGATACAAATTGGATCGCGGTTGATAAGCAGTTGTATCGGTGGACGGGAACGCATTACGAATTAGTCTCGGAAGCTGCGGAGAAGGCGCGGATCTCGCGGTGGTGTAATTCGACTCCAGTACAGAGGAATAGCGACAACTGGTCATACAGTTATGCGAAATCAAGTTACGTCGAGGCAATTTGGAATTGGCTAATCGTCAGTTTTGCGGTTGATCCAGCGTTGGTTAACCCTCCAGGGCTAAACTGCCTCAACGGTGTATTAAAAATCGAATGGCGTTTGAATGTGCCGTCCTGGACGCTCGTACCGCACGATCCGGCGGTGATGTACACCTATGTTGGGCAATTCGAGTTTGACCCGAATGCGGACCCAACTAATTGCGATCGCCTACTTGCTTGCTTGGATCAACCGCAACAGGAAATATTCATCAAAACCTTAGCAGCGAGTCTTGACCTCAAAACCGTGCGTTCGTACCGAGGGCGAAGTATCAAGGCACTTTTGTGCAAAGGTGACGGTAACAACGGTAAGGACAGCCTCAGAGAAGTCGTGCAGCTTCTTTATGGTGTCGGGGTGATTAGTGCTACGGTGGGTGATTTCCAGTCATACGATCAGGGACGCAAATTTACGCTAGCTAAGCTTGAGGGAGCGCGGATCAGTTGGAGTAGTGAAAATTCAAGTGTTAACCAACTCGATAATTTGCAGAGTCTCAAAGCGGCGATCACTGGTGAACCACTTGATTTAGAGCGTAAAGGTGTTGACGAGCGCGTGATGTTGCCGACGGCAGTGTTTTTATTCAACATCAACAACGTGCCTAATTTGCAAGCGTCGTTAGAGGCGATTCAATCGCGTTGGGCAGTTTTATCCTTCACCAAGACTTTCAAGGTTAATGCTGACCCAAATAAAGGGGAAATCGAGGCAGATCCACGTTTCCGGTATGACCCGCAGTTTTTACAACGCGAGGTTGTGCCAGCACTGCTCAACAAGATGCTAGCGGTGTTACCGGAAGTTGCGGCGAAAGCGATTGACTACATCTGCACCGAAGCGGCGTTAGAGGTTATCCAAGAGGAAACGAATCACTTATGGGCGTTCGCTCGACAGACAGGGCTTGATTACCAAGTTGGGGGCAAAGTATACATAAACGACCTATGGCAACGCCTTAGAGATTGGTATATCGCTAATGGCACGTTGGTAGTGACCACTGACGACAAGGGCAAACAAAAGAACGAATGGCATGAGCAACCACGTCGCGGCGATCGCAATATCAAAGCAGCAAATCAGGTGTATCAACGCTTTATTGAGCTATTCCCGAAAGCAAAGCGCCTAAGAGATAGTTCCTCAAGCGACAGAAAAGGTCAGTTTTACCTCAATGGCGTTTCGTTTATTTCAGTTGGTGAAGCAAGTGAAGCAATTGGTGAAGCAATTGGTGAAGCTACAGCCCTCTCCCAGAGCCAAAGTGAAGCAAGTGAAGCAATTAAGGGTATATTGATTTCACTTACGCAAATCACCACTGCTCGGCTGAAACCCTTGGAAATACGTGAAGTGCTACAAAAAATTGCATCTGAAGGTGATGTAGCCTTAATTGCTTCACTTGCTTCACTGGCAGACACAGCAAGGGCTGTAGCTTCACCAACTGCTTCACCATTGCTTCACTTTGCTTCACCAACTGCTTCACCAAAGGAGGCTCAAGTGACAGATCCTTCGCAAAATACATTTGCAACTGATTCACCAATAAATGCCCCTAATGCAGGGATTGCAGCCTTCAATGCCTCGATCAACGGTGAAACAAACATCAAAACTGGCGACAACCACAATAATTTTTTTGCTGATCCAAGTAATCACAAGTTCAAAGTAGGCTCGAAAGTCGCAAATATTGACCCGAAGAGCGAATCCTACAACTGGCACGGCACGATCACCGCGATCGATGGCGATAAAGCAAAAGTTCACTGGGAGGAGCGAGCGCAAAGAAAAATCAGGGGCGGGGCGGTGCTAAAACACTCTTTGAGCGAACTACGGCTGATTTAATGGGAGCAACCGATTATGAAACCTGAAACGGCTTACGCTAAAGCCCGTGACTTATACGATCGCGATTTTGTCGCGTGGTCAGACGAGCAAGCTTTGCTATTAGAACAAGAGCGATACAGCGAACTGGACTTGATTCACTTAATCGAAGAGGTGCGCGACTTGGGAAAAAGAGAACGCGACGCGATTGAAAGTCAGTTAGAGCGGTTATTGCTGCACCTACTCAAATGGGAATATCAACCGTCTAAAAGGACGAGTAGCTGGGAAATCTCAATCAAAGACGCAAGAAAACAAATTCGACGCCTGATCGAGAAATATCCTGTTCTCGCCAAACATCTAGAAAACGAAAACACCATCTATTTGTGCTACAAACACGCACTAGAAGACGCGGCGGATGAAACTGGATACAGCGCGAATACTTTCCCGCCAGAGTCCCCCTACTTGTTAGAGCAAGCGCTCGATTCGGATTTCTTACCCGAATCGACAGCCGAATAAGTTGGTTGCATTTATGAAGCGATCGCCCTCATGAACCAAAAGAGCGATCGCATTGTTGTTTGTAACCTTGTTCAGCTAAACCAATCGTAAACGCAATTATTTTTCCTGCCACTCGTAACCAGTCCACGAGTAGCCCAATTCTGCCAACTGTTGAAACAACACCATACGTCCGTGACGAGCCGCTGCTAAGTGAAAGAAATACGGTGATACCGCATTAACTTCTGAAAGCTTGCGTACACCCAATAAATACTTCGATGTCAAACTGGGCATTCTCAAGCCAAAAGATTCTACAGTCCGCCGATCAAGTTCGAGGCTTAATTCTTCAGACCAACTCAGTTCAATCAGTTTTGATTTCATGTCAAGTGTGCGATCGTATTCAATGAACCGATTATTGTCTAGCACATGAAGAACGTCACAGAGGCTCTAGAAATAATTCAGCGCGGTTACAGTCGTGCTAAGCAAGACAAGCAAGAAGCTTATATTTGCCAATTGGTAAATAACGATCAAGGATTCAATACATGGGAGATTGATGCAATCAAGCAAAAAGCATCTGAACTTTACTTTGAACTTCCCACGCATATTTCGGTTCTACCTATCGGTAAAAAGCCGACATCACAAAGGCTATTCGATGGTTTAATCGATATTTATTGCAACGATAATGACTTGCAAAACATGGTTGATTCAATGAAAACGAAAGTCTGCTAACACAAAATATCAATCAACTCTATAGTTAAAATTGCAAGTGTTTTTGAGGAAATGTTATGCCAGCAGTTGCAAACGGCAGCCACGCAGTACAAGGGAATATACAAGATATTGAACTTGAAAAAGAAACCGCTGAAGTTAAGCCTAAAAATCTGGGGGGAATCCCCTAATGAAAGTTGTCAATCCTGAAATGCTCTCTAACCCCTATCCATTAGATTTCATGGACGGCATGATGAGCAATGAATTTTGCTACGAGAAAGCAAACAAGACATTATTGCAACCGCTTGAATTTAAAACAGAGAAAGAATGGCTAGCTTTTTGCAAACAAGTGTGGACTTGGAACGAGTCAACAGAACTAAGAGAAAGTGAAGCAATAGCCAATCAATTCTTGAGTCAATATCAAGACAATCCCAAGATCATCGAAATTATCAAGCGAAAACTATCCGAGCAAATGTAATAATTAAATTCTTCACGCTCCTTAAATCACACCACACCTAGCATCAAGAGTGCTAGGTTTTTATTTGCTTAATTTACCTATCTCTCAAACATATGGCGACGATTATTCCTGGTGCGAATGCAACCATTAAATCAAACACTGCCGAAGGACAACTGCACGAATTATGTACGTATTTAGAAATCAATGAAGCCATCTACAGCGCCAATAATCCCACTGCAACCATCGACAACATCAGCAGCAATCACTTTCAAAATTCAGCTACATTCAGCGCAAGCTTTAGTATTCCAGTTCAACAAACAATCAATCCAGATGGACAAATTGTTTATTCAGCAACAGACTACCTAAACAACATCTCTTTTACCTCTGGTAGCGGTGGTACTTTTAAAAGTTCAACGTGTGCCGGTTACTTTATCGAAGTTGTCATTTACCTGCAAAACCTGGAAAGAAATCTAGCAACAAACCCAGAGAATCGTAATTATATTTCTGGAACATTCAATTCAGACAGCACAATTTTTAGTGGTGCAATTAATCTGCCTGTGATTTTGAGCATCGATAACAACGGGCGCGTTGTCTACGCAGCCCAAGAGTATCTTGTTAACCCTTAATCAACATCACCTTTTTTAAGTAACTCGCGCACCGTACTAGACCAGTTATCAGGTTCGCGTTCAGGGTAAAGAAACAATTTATTGTGCTTTGATAGCATCCGTCCTGAAAGTGTCTTTTTGCCATCACGTCGCTTGTCGTCAAGTTGCACAAGTTTAGTGTTCCAGATGCTTAGCCACGCGGGATAAACATCAAAGCTACTGTAACGGGCGCGATCTGGATCTCTTGCTACATCACCTTTGGTGTAGTCGATCTTATTGGCAGTAATCTTGCGAATCTTGCACTGAGTGAATTCTAAAAACTTCTCTAAATTGCGAATTGCCGTTGCTTCAGTTGAGCCACCAGACACCATTTGATGAATGCCCTTAGATTCCTCATCTAAACTCACATATGCTCTTGCAGACCATTCACCCCAATTCTGCCCTTGAGAGCCGCCACAAGCGTTTCTAACCGCTTGATAGGTAATCTTAGAGCGATCTACTAGTGGAATCGTGACATGACGCCTAGAGAACCATTTAGTGCCTACTTGGTAGTAAGGAGGGCGCTTGTACGTTGTCAAAATAATCTGCATCGTAATTCCCGTGCGTGGTTTTGCCCTTAAGTACTCATCGAGTGGATAACCTAACCACGCCACATCACCACCATTCATCGTTTTATTCATCAGGTGCAAATTCATAATCAAGCTCACCTGACTCATCAACGCTAATGGCGAACCCATCAACAAGTACGATTCATCTTTGTTCTCACGATCTGGAAAGAATTCAATAACGCGGTAGCCTTCAATTTGTTGTGCATCCGCTTGCTCATTCAACTCTTTGATGCGGGGACGATTTGAGAAACCTTGACCCCAATAATGATCTCTAAACTTCGGGTTAATTTTGACAAAACGCGGAAATCCATCCTCAAAGTCTTTAATCCAGTTATCCAAATCAAAATCAACACGCCGCACATCATTCGTAATGATCCGCTGAATTAACTTTTCACCAGGAACTAGATTAGACATTGTGCTTACCAACGTTTATTTTTTCTTCTGTGTTCTCAAGTCACCAGCAGTGAGTGCCTGACGCGCATTCTTACGGTCAATCGCGCTTTGTAGTTGCAGAATTAACTGCGCCGCTGCAACAAGTTGGTCTAATCGTTCAGGCGTTGATTTATCACTCACCGCCGCTGCTGCGATCGCTGTATCACGTTTAATGTCCTGTAACAAGTCATTAAGCGACTTCTTCTCGTCATTAACAAGCACGCGAATCTCAACTTCAGTGTTTTGTAAAAGCTTTGGCAATAATTCTTCTACGTTTTCTTTGGTATTGTCGTTAGCTGATTGTCCAAAGCCTTGACCTGATTTCCCTTTTGTTCCGGCGTACGGGTCAAATGCAAACGGCACTTTAACTTTCTTCCACCGCTGCTTAAAGTCTAAATGTTCACAAACTGCATCTAACATTGCATCAGCTTGCACCATACCTTGATGAATAAAACCAAGTTCATACAAAGCACGTACCAGCATATTATTTGTGATATCACCATCCCCTTCAGTATCAATTAAATATTGCAAGACTTCTTTAGCAAAATCAGCAAAAGAATGAATTTCAACTTCAACTGATTGATTACCTGGCTTACCTGGATTTGTATCTGTAATCTTTATCTTTTGTGGTAGATAGCCAACTGCTCTATCTATCTGTTTAACTTGATAACCTAATAATTCAACCAAGCTATCAATCTTTTCATTACCTTTACCATTTGGATAAATTAACCGCTTAGGTAACTCTGCCGGAAATTCATCAACACCAACTATTTCAGATAACTTGTCGACTTTTTCAATTAATTCATCAAGTAAAGCGTTAGTTTGTGGACAACATCCCATATCATCTTCCTGTTCTTTCTGATCGAGGGGTGGTGGTGGTGGTTTTTTTTGCTGATTAGTAGGACGATAAACTCCGTTGCAAAATCGATAATACTTTAAAGGTCTATTGCTACTAATAAAGTCGCTAAGAGATTGACGCCAACTTATGTATTCATTGCTATCCGTTAATCTTGGAGGTACAAATTCATAAATTAATAACGATGCAACAAAGTAGTCGTGTTCGGCTTCAGGACCTTGAAAAAAAGTGGCGAATCTCAATCTAGCTGAAAAACTTCCTGTGTTGAACGAACCAAAGTCAATTATGCCAGTGTGAAAAGATTCTTCATCAATTAGATTTACTCCATAGGCATAAGCGCCATTAGCCGACGGATCAAAGAAAAAGGGAGAAACATATCCTGCTGATGCAAAGCCGTCAGCAAGAAAAGTTTGAACTAAATAATGACTGCAATCAGAAGAAAATTCTAAAGGTAAGTCATCAGGTGATATCTTGTCAGGTTCATCATCAAACCTACATTCTGGATCTCGATAAACTAAAAACTTAGGAGGCATTTTGATAAATGCTAAAGAACCAGTAAGCTTGATTCCTAAGTTGCAAGGATTTCTAACTATCTGAATAGACAGACTAAGAGCATTAGGTGATAAAGGATTACTACAAAAAATACTGCCAGGATATCTCCTACAATCAAGTGGATCTACAGGCTGACCTATATCTGTGTATAAACCTGTATCCCCTATCGGTACTAAATCTGAAGGAATATCTTCATTCAGTGAAGGAAACTTGAGAAAACCAATACTAGGACTAAGGATTTTCTTAACAAGAGTTTTGACTACCATGATTTAATAGGTAATTCAACGAGGTTGCGTTGTAAATCTTCTGATATAGCCATAAGAGTTATTATTTAATTTCAAGTACTTGTGCTTCATGACTTCATAATCAGTTTTGCCGTAATAACGATAAGGCATCTTAAAATCATCTAAATGATTAGTGTAAACCTGTTCACCTTTATAAGGATTGACTAGCATTTCTCCTCACAGTTGCTGAATTAATTGCTTTTTGAGCAAAGTAACTTTGTTGCCTACGAAATGTATTTGAAATTTGGTCTTGATGTCTCCTGTAACAACACAAAGGCTTTTGTAAATTATAGATATCGCAAGTTTCTGATAACCTTAAACACAAATCGTAATCTGCTGCAAACTTGTACGTTTCGTTAATCCCTCCAATAGCTTCAAAAGCAATTCTTTTAATTAACCGGAAGTGGAAAGTAATAAAAAGCTTCAATAATTCATCTTGACTGTATTGATATTTACATCGGTGTCCTAGCCCTAGCTTGTCTCCTTGTTCATCAATATCAAAATATTGTGTATAAACCATTCCATATTTGGGGTTGCTTTCTAGAAAGCTAACTGTTTCTTCTAAACAGGTCGGCAGAATCAAGTCATCACTATCTACCCAAGCTAAATATTTATTACTTGTCATTTTCAGCGCTTGACTCAGCGATTGAGTAAAGCCTTGTTGTTTTTGATTAACAACTTTCACTCTAGAGTCAAAGCTTGCATACTTTTTAGCAATATAGAGTGAGTTATCGGA
This sequence comes from Gloeocapsopsis sp. IPPAS B-1203, assembly GCF_002749975.1. Classification (NCBI taxonomy): domain Bacteria; kingdom Bacillati; phylum Cyanobacteriota; class Cyanophyceae; order Chroococcidiopsidales; family Chroococcidiopsidaceae; genus Gloeocapsopsis; species Gloeocapsopsis sp. IPPAS B-1203. The sequence continues at coordinate 299,492 of NZ_PEIG01000002.1, forward strand.
AGAACCATCATTCCAAACAACTAAATTAAAGTCAGGATATGTTTGTGAAAGTATACTTTCAATACATAAAGGTAGATATTTTTCACCGTTATGTGTAGACACTATTATGTCAAGTAGTTCCATATGATGAAGTTTCTACAACTATTAATGCATTAGGCTTTGTAGGTATCCAACCAATATCATCATTAACAAAAACAAAACTTATTTCTTCATTGTCTATTTCTAAAGTTACTGATTCTACTGACTTACCTTGAAAGAAAGCACCATTTACGTAAATGTCTAGCTGATAACTATTGTATTCATCATTAGAATGCTTAATAACTTTAATCTCTCCTCCAGGTGTCAAGTTACTATTTGGTAAAGTCAAAGTTGCTATGTCAGTAAGAATAAATGCTAATTTCTCTCCAATATTTGCCCGGTAAGAATTACTTTTAATTGCCCAGTTTGCCATTTCTGAATCTTCCTCTTGATTGTTTGGTGGAGTTGTATTGTCTGGTGGAGTTGTATTG